>CALJDJ010000046.1 GCA_938023705.1 uncultured Collinsella sp. | reverse complement strand
AGGGCGGAGGCGGGGCATTCCCCGCCTCTTACACCACATCTCTGCGCGCTACCGGTATATAGCTGAGGTTTGGCTCAATCTGGGCACCAGGTTGTTGATTTGACATCTGATTCACCATCAAAAAGGCCGAATTCGCTGTTACTAAATCGGTAACAGTACTCATATTTGCCATTTTTTGCACACGGTCCATCGGCAGATGCCGGAATCCGCACCTGTCGGATTCGAATCCCGACGTATGGGTAGCAAAAAGCCCGCCACCGCGGAGGGTAACGGGCTTCTCGATTTAAATGGTGCCCCCAGCGGGATTCGAACCCGCGATATCCACCTTGAAAGGGTGGCGTCCTTGGCCGCTAGACGATGGGGACAGCGGGAAAGAGTATAGCAGACTTTTTTGCCGGCGCGTATATCGTTGGCAAACTGGAAAACCACCACACAGGAGCGGGCTTCTATCCCGATTTTCAAATATCTCAATCTGTAACATCTAAGCGGATAAATCGGCTCTACCTGTTACAGATCGAGACAAACGACGGACGTCGGGACGAACATCTCAATCTGTAACAGTACGACGACTTTTAACGGTCTACCTGTTACAGATCGAGACAAACTACCGTGGCGGGTCGAAACCACCACAAAGGTGCCTGTCCCCTTTGTGGTGGTTAGGGGAGGAGCTTCATGGCGGCGTCGTGGGCGGCGTGCTCGTAGGTGTCGTCGAGGGGTTTGAGCGGCAGCAGGGCGGCGGCCTGTGCGTCGCCACGGCGCTCGAGGGCGTGGGCGATGAGCCAGTCGGCGAGCTCGGGGTTCTTGGGCAGTGCCGGTCCGTGTAGATACGTGCCGATGACGCCCTTGTAGATGAGGCCCTCAAAACCATCGTCGCCGTTGTTGCCGGTGCCCGCGACGACGGATGTTCCGAGCGGCGTGGCCTCTGTATCGAGCAGGGTGCGGCCGCCATGGTTCTCGAATCCTACAAAGGGCTCGGGTGCCAGGTCGGTCTTAACGGCGACGTTGCCGATCAGGCGGTCGGAGCCGCGTACGGTTTCGGCGGCAATGACGCCCAGACCCTCGATGCGGTCCTCGCCCATATAGTACGAACGGCCGAGCAGCTGATAGCCGCCACAGATGGCAAGCAGTGCGCCGCCATCCTCAACATAGGCCGCAACCTTGTCTTTTTGAGCGAGCAACTCGTGCGCCACAGCCAGCTGGTCGCGATCGGAGCCGCCGCCCATCATGACGATATCGGCATCATGCAGATCGAGCGTTTCGCCCATACGGACCTCGTCCACGCGAACGGGGATGCCGCGCCAGGCGCAGCGGCGCTCGAGGGCAATGACGTTGCCGCCGTCGGCATAGAGGTTGAGGGCATCGGGGTACAGATAGACGATGCGCAGCGGGCGCGAAAGCTCGACCGGCGCAATATCGGTGGGGACAGCGCTGCCATCGGCGCGCGTTACGGCGTGGGAGGCTACCGAGTTCGTATCGGTGCCTTTGAGTCCGTCGAGTTCCTTGACCAGCGGCGGAAAGGCCGTGTAGTTGGCGACGGCATAGAAAGTGTCGCCGGCGGCCTCGTCTGCCACGGCACCAATCGCCTGCTCGACATTCGAGATAATCGTGGCATCGATGCCGGCGTACTTGAGGCGCACCTGCATGTCGTGCGCACGCGTGCCTCCGGCAAAGGCGACAAGCCCCGTTGTGTCGGCGATGCGCTCAAAGTCGACGTCGTAGATCCACGATACATCGTGGCCGTCGGCGTCGTTGTCGTTGAGGAAGAAGGCACAGAGCCTGCCGCCTGCCGTTTTAATGGACTGAATCTGACGATCGAAGCCCACGGGATTCTTGGCCAGGTTTGCCTCGACGGTGCGGCTGGCAATGTTCCAGCGGCCCATGCGTCCGCCGGCGGGGACGTAGGCATCGAGCGTGGGCTGCAGATGTGCCGCGTCCACGCCCAGCTCGCGCGCCGCAAAGAAGGCGGCGGCAACGTTATAGACCATGTACAGGCCGTTGTAGCGTGTGGCGATGTGTACGGCAGCAGCGTCGGGCGCAGATCCAAAGACCAGGTCAAAGCCGTAGCCGTCGCAGCCGAGCTCCACGCCCGTCACGCGACGGACAAGCCCAGGGCGGGCCCAGCCGCACGAGGGGCAATGGTATGCGCCGAGCTGTCCGTACTGCACATAGTCGTACTCCAACGGCGCGTTGCACTGTGAGCAAAAACGCGAGTCGCTAATGCGGTCGGACTCGGTGCCCGTGGCGCCGTCGATGCCAAAGGCGATGCTTGCGTTGGGAACGCGCGCGGCGATCGCGGCACACAGCGGGTCGTCTGCGTTGTAAATGAGCGTCGTTGCCGGCGAAAGCTCCAGCGCGTGGGCGATGACATCCTGGGTGTGGTCGATCTCGCCGTAGCGGTCTAGCTGGTCACGGAACAGGTTGAGCAGCACAAAGTACGTCGGCTTGAGCTTGGGCAGAACGCGTACGGTGTAGAGCTCGTCGCACTCAAAGACGCCTACGCGCTTGCTGCTGGCGGTTCGCTTAAGGTTGCCGCGCGCCTCGAGCAACGCGCCCACCACGCCCGGCTCCATGTTGTTTCCGGCGCGGTTGCATACCACGGTGGCGCCGCTGGCGGCAACGGCGTCGGCGATGAGGTTGGATGTGGTGGTCTTGCCATTAGTACCGGTGATCACCACACTGCGGTCGACAAGGCCCGCGAGGTCGCTTAGCAGCTCGGGGTCGATCTTCATGGCGATGCGGCCGGGGAGTACGCCGCCCTGGCGCTTAAGGACGGAGCGCAGTCCCCAGCGAGCGATATCGCTCGAGGTGCAGGCAAGAGATGAGCGGAGGTTCATGAAACCGTTCCTAACGTAAACGACATGGTCGGGTCGAGTGCGTCACTAAAATCCGTAGCGGCGCGCAAATTCCTGGGCAAGCTGCGATACGTCTTCGCAAGCGCTGGCCCAGGGGGCAAAGTCGGGAGTATCCGAGATGATGCCGTCGGCTTCCCAAACCGCCTGATGCGAAAGGTCCCAGGGGTCGTGCGGTTCGGGCCGGCAGGGAAGGTACGGTGTCTGGTACATGGGATTCAGCAAGAAGAACGCGCCGCCCTCGCAGCGGTTAGCGAACTCACGCAGCGCGCGCGTCGCCGGGCGCATCTTGTTTGTTTTAAACAGCAGAATCGTGCGGGCGAGCAGGTACCAAGGAGAGTTTTCGAGTGCGTCTGCCCCCATCTGTTCCTCGAGCTGATGCGCCAGGGCAAAAAAGCCGTCCTGGTCTTCCAAGCGGGCGAGGGCAAACAACACGGTGCCGGCGGCCCGGGTGGGATAGCCCTCCGCCTTAAGGACGCGGCGGGCGTAGTTGGCAGCAGCGCGGTAGCGGGCGCTCGCCATGCACAGCTGCGAGATGGCCTCGAGCGTGTGGAGCCACCCGATAAGCGCCGGCTCGCTTACGGTGAGGTCTGCCGCGGTGACACCGTCGGCCAAAACATTATTGGCCCAATAGTGCGGGGCCTCCATATCAAACCCGGGCACGCTCTGTTGCAGGTAGTCGGCCGTGCTCGCCTCGAGCTTCATCAGGTCGCCCAGGCAGGCGTCAACGGGCGTGTCGGCCAGGATGATGGCGAGCAGCTGCGCGTCGACGGCCAGTGAATCGACGCGGACGATCTTGAGCAGCTCATCGCGCATGTCGTCGAACAGACGATTGCGCGTCTGCTCGAACTCCTCGTCGCTGCCCATGTCCTCGATGCGATGGAGCTCGTCGAGCAGGTGACGATGAACACCGGCATAGGACAGCAGCGCCCGGGCATGCTCGGACTGCGCATACTTTTGGGGATTCGCGCTAATGTCGTTATGGACAAGCTCGCGTGCTGCATCGGTGAGCTCGGGGTGCGACGCCAGATAGGTGCGCTCCAGGTAGGCGGGGATGTAGACGCTCGGATCCATTAGAGGTCCCCTCCCTTAAATGGAAGCCCCTGCTCGGCTGCGCGCAGGATGCGCTCGTCGATCTGGGAACGCACGATGTCGCTGGTGGCGACCCAGGCGGCAAAGCTGGCGTTGTCGGGAGCGCCCAGGCCCTCCTGCAGCACCGGCGTCGCCTCGGACAGTGCAAGGACGAGCTCATCGGTGGAGCCCACGCCCACGTTGACGCGGGCATAGACGCCATCGGGAAATTCGGTTTGGAAGTAGAGCGCCTCGGCTGCGTGCGGGCACGAGCGCGCAAGGATGCGCAGGTAGTGTTCGGCGCCCTCGTAATCCAGCTCGCGCCAGGCAGCGCTCATCAGCGCGATGAGCGTCCACGGGTCCAAGTCGCGTTCTGCATCCTTGGGACGACGGCGCAGCGGCGTGTTGGCGAGATAGGGGACGGAGTGGGCGGAGCGAAAGCGCTTGAGCTCCTCAGCGGGGTATTCGAGCTTTGCCATGGCGAGCATTGCGGTGTGGCGGACGCCGGCAGGATCGTTGGGGGCAAAGTCGAGGCTGCGGTTTGCGGCTTCGAGCGACATGCGGTAGCGGCCGCTAATGAGCGCGCGCGATGCCAAGGCGGCAAGCCAGCGCAGGTAGGGACGGCGGGTCAGGTCGCCTGCGGCCTCGCGCTCGTAGGGGTCCTGCGCCGAGGCAATCTTGAGCGCCAGATCGTGCTCCACCTCGTCGCACTTGGACACCAGATATTGCACGTATTCCTCGTTAGATTCGGCGGTGAGCGCGCACAGCATGCGCTGGGCATCCCAGTTGGCCGGATCGAGCGCGGCTGCCTCGCGGAGCATGTTCTCGGCTGCGGCTTCTTCTTGCTCTGCCTGGGCGTCGTCGGGGATAAAGGGAATGCGGTAGTCGACAGCCTCGACCACCTTGGCAATGAGGTGCCCAGCTCGGTCGCGATCGTGCACGATGAGCGGCGCGGGGTTACGGGTGAATTGTTCCATCAGACGCTCTACGGCGGGGCCGTCGGTGAGCGGGATATTGTCGCGGCGCAAGGCCTCAAGAACGAGGCGATGGCAATCCTCTTGAATGGGGTCGAATGCCATGGGGCCTCCTTTGCTGCGGTTAGGGTTCAAATATCTCTATATAAGGTTCTAGTTTACCCGCATGTGGCACACCGGGGGTGCTGCACTTGGACATGCACCTTTGCACCACGAAGACGGATGTCGCACAAATGTCGGCACCCTGGACGACCGAGTGGTATCACGGTGCCGCAAACGGTCGATTTTTGGCGGCGAACGGGACGCATTTTGGAGGGGCACAGTCCTGCCCGGGATATGTGGTCAACCTTGATAAAACGTTTGCCCAGCTTGGGAGTATGAATGCCCCACAAGGGTCTTCAGGAATAGAAAAAACGTTTCATCATTGTTGGCTTTAGGTGAATAACTGACCAACCAGAACGGTAAAATAGTGTTTGTCTGAGCGTTGAGACGTTTAGACATCGCGCATTGTCGTCGCCGGCAACGCGCAAACGGTCCTAACGGAGCCAATCGGGTGCTCCGTTATATACGCAAGTCTAAGAGGGGCTTGTTTAGGAGGCACAGTATGGGACGTTTTACCAATCCTCGCGATCTGTACTTTGGTGAGGGCGCTCGCCACGAGGTGAAGAACCTCAAGGGCAAGAAGGCCATCATCGTTTCTGGCGGCAGCTCTATGCGCCGCGGCGGGTTCTTGCAGGACGTTGAGGCCGACCTTAAGGAAGGCGGTTTCGAGGTCAAGCTGTTCGAGGGCGTCGAGTCCGATCCGTCCATCGAGACGGTCATGAAGGGCGCCGAGGCCATGCGCGAGTTCGAGCCCGACTGGATTATCGCCATCGGTGGCGGCTCGCCCATCGATGCCGCTAAGGCCATGTGGGTCTTCTACGAGTATCCCGAGGAGTCCTTCGATAACATCATCCAGCCGTTCAGCTTCCCTGAGCTGCGTCAGAAGGCTCACTTCTGCGCCATCTCCTCTACCTCCGGTACCGCTACCGAGGTCACCGCGTTCTCCGTCATCACTGACTACGCCAAGGGCATCAAGTACCCGCTGGCCGACTTCAACATCACCCCTGATGTCGCCATCGTCGACCCCGAGCTCACCTACACCATGCCCGCCAAGCTGTGCGCTCACACCGGCATGGATGCTCTGACCCACTGCATGGAGGCCTACGTTTCCACCTGCGCCTCTATGTTCACCGACGCCAACGCCCTGCACGGCATCCGCGAGATCGTCGAGTGGCTGCCCAAGTCCTATGCTGGCGACCATGAGGCCCGTCAGCACATGCACGAGGCTCAGTGCATCGCCGGTATCGCCTTCTCCTCGGGCCTGCTCGGCATCGTTCACTCCATGGCTCACAAGACCGGTGCTGCCTTCGAGAACGGCCACATCATCCACGGTGCCGCTAACGCCATGTACCTGGGCAAGGTTATCCAGTGGAACTCTAAGGACCCGCGTGCTGCTGAGCGTTACGCTTACGTGGCCAAGGAGATCCTGCACCTTCCCGGCGAGACCAACGAGGAGCTCATCGCTGCGCTCGTCCAGAAGATTCGCGACCTCAATGACCAGCTCAACATTCCGCAGTCCATCAAGGATTACGCGAATGGTGGCGTGAAGGTCGACGCCGAGAACCCGCAGATGGTTTCCGAGGAGGAGTTCCTCGCCAAGCTGCCCGAGATCGCTGCGAACGCCGAGACCGACGCCTGCACGCCCGAGAACCCGCGTGAGACCAAGGCTGCCGACTTCGAGAAGATCCTCAAGGCCTGCTACTACGACACCGACATCGATTTCTAATCGACTCTTGTTATCGTAACGAGGGGCTCCGCACGTATCCGTACGGAGCCCCTTTCTTTTTTCTTTTAGAGAATGGGATAGTTATGGCTGCAATTTTCAATAGCCCCAGCAAGTACATCCAGGGCCCGGACGAGCTGGCCAAGCTCGGCTCTTATGTTGAGCCGCTTGGCGCTAAGGCCCTCGTCATCGTGACGCCTTCGGGCAAGAAGCGCGTCGGTGCCAAGATCGAGGGCGGCTTTGCCGAGGCTAAGGCCGAGCTGCTGTTTGAGGACTTTAACGGTGAGTGCTCCAAGGGCGAGGTCGATCGCCTGGTTGCGCTCGCTCGCGACAACGGTTGCGACATCATCGTCGGCGTCGGTGGCGGCAAGATCCTCGACACCGCGAAGGCCGTCGCCTATTACCTGGAGTCCCCGGTTATCATTTGCCCCACCATTGCTTCGACCGATGCCCCGTGTTCGGCGCTTTCGGTGCTCTATACCGATGACGGCCAGTTCGACAAGTATCTCTTCCTTAAGGCAAACCCCAACATTGTCCTTATGGACACGACGGTTATCGCGGCGAGCCCGGTGCGCCTGACGGTTTCCGGTATGGGCGATGCGCTCGCAACCTATTTCGAGGCTCAGGCGACGCACGATGCCGACGGCGGCACCTGCGCTGGCGGTAAGGGCGGAATGGCCGGCCTGGCGCTCGCCAAGCTCTGCTATGAGACGCTCATGGCCGATGGCGTCAAGGCCAAGGTCGCGCTGGAGAAGGGTGCGCTCACGCCTGCCGTCGAGCATATCATCGAGGCAAACACGCTGCTCTCCGGTATTGGCTTTGAGAGCTCGGGCCTTGCTGCTGCTCATGCCATCCACAATGGCCTGACGATGCTGCCCGAGTGCCACGGCATGTATCACGGCGAGAAGGTCGCCTTTGGTACCATCGTTCAGCTGGTACTCGAGGATGCTCCGACTGAGAAACTCGAGGAAGTCTTGGGCTTCTGCATTGAGCTGGGCCTGCCGGTCACGATGAAGGAACTTGGCGTTGCCGAGCTTACGCGCGAGCAGGCCATGATTGTTGCCGAGGCCGCCTGCGCGCCCGATGACACCATGTGCAACATGCCGTTTGAGGTGACGCCCGAGATGGTCGCAAACGCCATCCTGGGTGCCGACGCACTGGGCCACTACTATCTCATGGATGAGTAAATCAAGTTAAAGAAGGGGCAAAGCCGGAAGATGACTTTGCCCCTTTTTGCTATGGTGCAAAGGAGTCAGGTTTCTTTGCACCAATTGTTGTTGATGAAAGGGCGGATTCTCGTATGGCGCTTCCCATGGTATATGGCGGTCCCGGCCGGTATGTTCAGGGGCCGGGCGAACTTTCGCGTCAGGGCAGGTATTTGTCATGGTTGGGCTGCGCTGCCTATGTCTTGTTTGACCAGGGCACCGAGGATCGGCTGTGCAAACAGATCGTCGATGGATTTCTGGACGAAGACCTAAGCGAGCCGTTCTTTAAGATTTATGACGGTCCGTGTACGGAAGAGGCCGTTGTCGAAATGGCTAAGGAAGCCCAAGCTGAGTATTGCGACATGGTGGTGGGTATTGGCGGTGGCAAAATGCTCGATATCGCCAAGGCCGTTGCGTTTTATGCCGAGCTGCCATTGTGCGTATGCCCCACGGCGGCTTCGATGGACGGTCCGTGCAGCGCGATTTCGGTGCTGTATCACGAGGAC
Source organism: uncultured Collinsella sp. (assembly GCA_938023705.1). Classification (GTDB taxonomy): domain Bacteria; phylum Actinomycetota; class Coriobacteriia; order Coriobacteriales; family Coriobacteriaceae; genus Collinsella. Next base: position 7,547 of record CALJDJ010000046.1, on the reverse strand, counting down.
GGGTCGTTCGACCGCTACCTGATGCTCGAGAAGAATCCGGACCTGGTCGTGGTCGATACCAACGTGGTCGCGGCGGCCCCACTGCGTATGACGGTCGCTGGTATGGGCGATGCGCTGGCAACGTACTTCGAGGCGCGTTCGTGCGCCGCGGCGCGAGGTACGAACGAGCACGGTGGCGCGCCGGGGCACATGGCCCTGGTTGCGGCTCGTGCCTGCTATGACACACTTATGGAGTGCGGTGTCGCTGCCAAGCGTGATCTCAAAAAGGGGCGTACATCGCCGGCGGTTGAGCGCCTGATCGAGTGCAATATTCTGCTCTCGGGCGTCGGTTTTGAGAGCGGTGGCTTGGTGTTGGCGCATGCCATCGCCAACGGTCTGACGATCCTGCCCAAGTGCAAGGCCATGCATGGCGAAGCCGTGGCATTTGGCCTGGTGGTGCAGCTGCGCCTGGAGCGTGCGCCCGAGCTTGATCAGGTGCTCGAGTTTTGCCAGCGCGTCGGTCTGCCGACGACGCTCGAGGAGCTGGGCCTTGGCGAGATTTCCGATGCCGACCTGATGAGCGTTGCGGATGCGGCCTTTAGAAACGAACGCAATATGGCTAACGAACAGGCCAAGGTGACCAAACAAAAACTCGTCAAGCTCATGCGCGAGGCATAGTTTGGCGCTTGATTGACTTTGTGCAATCGGGGCGGCGATAGGCCATAGGCTATTTGCCGCAAAGGTGCTCCGCGTGTAATTTGCCCGAGGCACGGGCCGATAGCGTATCATTATCTCTTGCTTGTTTGCACTGCTCAAGGAGGGGCCGCGCATGGCGCAGGAACACGATCTGTTTGATGACATTATCGAGATCAGCAAGGGTTTCGACTTTCTTAAAAACCCGCTTGGCGGCGTGACCGATGCGCTCGATCCGTCGGCGCCGCAGTGGAATCCTGCCGACTATAAGGAGCGCCCGCGCGGAAACACCATTCCGTGCCTGACCTGCAAAAACGAAAAGAGCGGCTGCACCGCGTGCATGGACGTGTGCCCGGTCAACGCCATCGAGGTCGAGGAAGACGCCATCGAGATCCTCGATTCCTGTCGCAAGTGCGGCCTGTGCGCCGCCGCCTGCCCGACCGAGGCGATTATCTCGCCGCGCCTGGCGCCCAAAAACCTTTACGACGACATTGTCTCGGCAGCTACGAGCCACGAGACCGCCTACGTTACCTGCACGCGTGCCCTTAAGCGCATGCCGCGCGAGAATGAGGTCGTCGTTGCCTGCGTGGGCGATATTACGGCCGAGACTTGGTTCTCGGTACTGGCCGACTATCCCAACGTGAGCGTGTATCTGCCGCTGGGCGTGTGCGATAAATGCCGCAACACCGGTGGCGAGGACATGCTGGGCGAGGCGATTGCGAAGGCCGAGGAATGGGCCGGTACGGGTATGGGCCTAGAGGTCGATCCCAAGAGCCTCAAGTGCCATAAGCGTCGCGAGTACGAGCGCAAGGAATACATGGAAAAGATTGCCCGTACCACGGGCCTGACCGTGACCAAACTCAATCCGGCGACGGCGGCACTGGCTTCGGTGACGCAGAAGCTCAAAGCCCATCGCCATCAGATCACCCAGCTGGAGCGCACACTCAACACCATGTGCGGTACCACAACGACCAAGCGTCGCCGCTCGCTCACACACGGACGACAGCTGGTGCTCTCGACGCTGCAAAACCACCCCGAGCTTGCCCAGAACATGCAGGTGAGCACGCCGGAGTGCGATTTTGACAAGTGCACGTCGTGCGGCGAGTGCGTTAACGCGTGCCCCACGTCCGCCTGCGATTTGGTGGGAAGCGGTCGCTTTGCACTGGAGTCCACGTATTGCCTAGGTTGTGGCGCCTGTGTCAAGGTTTGTCCCGAACATGCGCTCAAGCTGGTCGAGCACGATGCGTCCAACTTGGTTGTCGTCGACCCCGAAGCCGAGGAAAAGGCCGCTCAGAAGGCCAAGGCCCACGAGGAGGCCGAGAAGGTCAAGGCCGAGGCAAAGGCCAAGCTCGACAAGATGCTCGACCAGGTGGAAAAGCTCGCGGACTAGTCAGCGACCTCTATCTCTGCTTCATTCGTGCCGCCGTGGCGTCCGGGTTCGCCCAGATGCTGCGGCGGCGCTATACTTATACGGTTTGAAGTACCTGTACTAAAAGGAGCTGTCGTGTCCCTTTCCATCGGTATCGTGGGCCTGCCCAACGTAGGCAAGTCGACGCTGTTCACCGCGCTTACCAAAAAGACCGGCCTTGCCGCCAACTACCCGTTCGCCACGATCGACCCCAACGTGGGTATCGTCGACGTACCCGATAGCCGTCTGCAAAAGCTCGCCGACATCGTCAACCCGGGTCGCATCGTGCCGGCAACGGTCGAGTTCGTCGACATCGCAGGTCTGGTGAAGGGCGCCAACGAGGGCGAGGGCCTGGGCAACCAGTTCCTGGCCAACATTCGCGAGACCGACGCAATCTGCGAGGTCGTGCGCTACTTTAAGGACCCCAACGTTATGCGTGAGGTGGGCCGCACGGGCGAGTTCGTCGATCCCGCCGGCGATGCCGACACCATCATGACCGAGCTCATCTTGGCCGACATGGGCACGCTCGAGAAGCAGCTGCCCAAGCTCGAGAAGGAGGCCAAGCGAGACAAGGAGCTCATGCCCAAGTTCGAGGTCGCCAAGCGCCTGCTTGCCTGGCTCAACGAGGGCAAGCGCGCCGCATCCATGGAGATGACCGACGAGGAGCGTGCCGCCGCCAAGGGCCTGTTTCTGCTCACCATGAAGCCCATCCTGTACGTGGCCAACGTAGACGAGGACATGCTCAACGAGGACCTGGCGCCCATCGACGGCGTCAAGCCGCTGCCTATCTGCGCCAAGATCGAGGCTGAGCTTTCCGAGCTCGATCCCGAGGACGCTGCCGACTACCTGGAGAGCTTGGGCCTGGAGCAGCCCGGTCTGGACGTGCTCGCGCAGGCGGCCTACAAGTTGCTCGGCCTGCAGTCGTTCTTTACGGCTGGCGAGATGGAGGTCAAGGCTTGGACGGTGCGTCAGGGTGCGACCGCTCCGCAGGCTGCCGGTGTCATCCATACCGACTTTGAGCGCGGCTTTATTAAGGCCGAGGTCATTGGCTACGACGACTACATCGAACTCGGCGGCGAGCAGGGCGCCAAGGCTGCCGGCAAGCTGCGTATTGAGGGCAAGGACTATGTCATGGCCGATGGCGACGTCGTGCACTTCCGCTTTAACGTGTAAGGACGACGCGCATGTTTAAATATGGCAAAAAAGCCGGCTACATGGGCGTCGCGCTGCTGGTGCTCGCGGTGCTTCCGCTGGTGGTCGCAGCGTGTGTTATCCCCAACATTGGTCCTGAGGTGGCAACGAAGTTTAACGCAGCCGGCGAGGTGACGCGCTGGGGCAAGAGCTACGAGCTGCTGGCACTGCCGGTGCTCAACCTGCTGCTGAGCGTGGCGACGTACTTTACGGCAGGACGCCAAGCTAAAAACAATGATGACTCCGCCGCCATGGCGCGCATCGTGTGCGAGCGCTACCTGCGAAACGGCTGCATCACGGGTGTGTTTCTCAACGTAATCAACGTCTACTTTATGTACTCGGCGATTACCGGAACGGGCTTTGGCTTTGGTTTCTAACTTGTTCTTCTAGGCAACGAGCCTGCACGCATATTCAATGGCTGCTGCGAGGCCGCCGCTCGATCGTGGTTTAAAGACCATGTCGGCGGCGGCCTCGTTTTCGTGTCCGGCGCCGCGAAGGGCGAGCGCGATACCGGCTTCCAGGAGAAGGGGCAGGCCGCGTTGGCTGGTTGCGATTACGGCAGCCTGATTGAGCGAGCAGCTGTGCGCTTGGCATTGGATGGCAAGTTCGCCTTGCGCCGGGCAAGGGACCAGAACGGCGGCGACGCGACTTGATAGCAATGCAAATGCTGTGCGCTCATCGGGCGAAAGGCATTCGGCTTCAACGACGACGAGCTTGGGCGGTACGCTGTTTGTGCGAAGCGTGGCTCGGTACATGCGGACCGAAGAACCCGACATAGAAAACTCCTGTGTATTCGGCAAAACGTAAACTATAGTTTACGTTTATGTTCGGCTCCATTTCAAACTCGTCTGCATGGACGAACGTGCTAAACAGATTCTTGGCAGGCGGGTCGAAGAGACGCGCAGAGACCTTGGCATCTCCAAGGTTGATTTTTGTGTGGCGACAGGAATCAGCCGACCCTACCTCGACCGAATCGAAGATGGGACGGCAAATTTCACGCTCAAGGTTCTATTTAAGATCGCGCCCGCACTCGGCATGACGGTATCAGAGCTTCTCGAGGGCATCGAATAGGGGATACCCGTCGACAACTGAATTACGCCATCGGGACGCGGTCGTGGTTGACTTGGCTGTAGAACAGGCGCTGAATCTCGGCGGCATCGCGTGACTGGCCGAGTGCCCACATAGTCTTGGCCACGAGCGTCTCGGTGGTCATGTCATCGCCGCGCAGAATGCCCGGATGATCGGCGTAAGCGCGGCCGACCTCATAAACGCCCAGGTCGAGGCCCTCTTCGGGGACCTGCGTGGTCATAACGACGGTGCGACCCGAATCGACCCAGCGGAAAATTGCCTCTTGGAACGACTCGCCGGACTCGCCGAACTCGGGGATGCCGCCAATGCCAAAGGTCTCCAGAATCACGGCGTCGTAGCTATCGGCCAGAGCGTCCAGAACGCCAGGGTTCACGCCGGGCGTGAGCTTGAGCACAAACACGCGTGGGTCGATGTGGTCGTAGAAGCGCACCGGGTTTTCGCCTTGATGCGTGCCGTGAAGCCCGCTGCGCACGATACGGTCGTTGCGGATATAGGCGATGGGCGGATAGTTGACGCTAATGAACGCGTTAAAGCTCATGGTGCGCTGCTTACGGGCGCGTGTGCCGGCAATGGCGACGCCGCCAAACACGATCGAGACGTCGTGCGAGTGTTCGTCGAGCGCATAGAGCAGGCTCTGGTACAGGTTGAGCTTGGCGTCAGTAAAGGGATTGCCCATGGGCTTTTGCGAGCCGGTGAGTACGATGGGCTTGGGGCTGTCCTGAATCAGGTAGGAAAGCGCCGCCGCGGTGTAGCTCATGGTGTCGGTGCCGTGCAGAATCACGAAGCCGTCGTGGTCGGCATAACCCTCGACGATGACGTCGCGGATACGCATCCAGTCACTGGGGCGCATATTGGTGCTGTCGATGTTCATGGGCTGCACGACGTCGAGCTCGCAGAGGCCCGAAATCTCGGGGACGCTCTGGGCGAGCTCCTCACCGGTCAGGGCGGGGGAGAGGCCGTTGCCGTCCTCGGTCGATGCGATGGTGCCGCCCGTGGCGATGAGAAGGATGCGCTTCATGCTGGTATTCCTATCGTATTTGCCGCCGCAGAGGCGGAGTCGTTCGGCAGTATTGTGGCACAGGGCGTCCAATGTTCAAACGTATTACATCATCTGTAACGTTTGGTAACACTCCAATTGCCGTCAAATAGGGGCCCAGGTCGTGCGTTTGCCGTGCGCTGATGGCTGCGAGGGACGAGAAACCCCATATAACGTGTACACTATGAAAGTTATTTTCGTTCATTCACGCGGGTGGGCACCGGCTCCCCGCCAACAAGAGGGGGAAACCATGGATCAAAAGGCTTCCGCAAAGGTCCTCGTACTCGACTTTGGTGCGCAGTACGGTCAGCTCATTGCCCGTCGCGTCCGCGACCTCAACGTGTATTCCGAGATCGTTCCCTGTGACATCTCGGCCGATGAGATTTGCGAGATGAACGCCTCTGCGCTCATCCTTTCTGGCGGCCCGGCCTCCGTGTACGCCGAGGACGCTCCGTCCATCGACCCCGCCATCTTTGACCTGGGCCTTCCCGTCCTGGGCTTTTGCTACGGCCATCAGATCACGGCCGTGACGCTCGGCGGCAAGGTTGGCCACTCCGAGGTGGGCGAGTACGGCCGCGCCACCATCACGCGTACGGCTGGCGCCAAGCTCTTTAACTCCACGCCTATGGAGCAGACCGTGTGGATGAGCCATCGCGACGCCGTTTCCGAGGTGCCCGAGGGCTTTACCGTTACCGCCAGCACCGACGTGTGCCCGGTTGCCGCCATGGAGTGCGTCGAGCGCAAGATTTTCACCACGCAGTTCCACCCCGAGGTCAAGCACTCCGAGTACGGTCAGCAGCTGCTGAGCAACTTCCTGTTTGAGATCTGCGGCCTGGAGCCCAACTGGAGCATGGACAACCTGGTCGAGACCATGACGGCCGAGTTCCGCGAGAAGGTCGGCGACGACCGCGTGATTCTGGCCCTGTCCGGCGGCGTCGACTCCTCCGTCGTGGCTGCGCTGGGCGCCCGCGCCGTGGGCAAGCAGATGACCTGCGTGTTTATCAACCACGGCCTGCTGCGCAAGGGCGAGCCCGAGCAGGTGGAGGAGGTCTTCACCAAGCAGTTCGATGTCGACTTTATCCACGTCCACGCCGAGGACCGTTATGCCGAGCTTCTGGCCGGCGTGACCGAGCCCGAGGAGAAGCGCCGCATCATCGGTACGCAGTTCTGGAAAGAGTTCTTCGCCGTGGCGCAGCAGCTCGAGTGCGATGGCAAGCCGGTCAAGTACCTGGCTCAGGGCACCATCTACCCCGACATCATCGAGTCCGGCGCTCGCAAGACGGGCGGCAAGACGGCCACCATCAAGAGCCACCACAACCTGATTCCGTTCCCCAAGGGCGTGCACTTCGACCTTATCGAGCCGCTCGACCACTTCTTTAAGGACGAGGTCCGCGCACTTGGCCTGGCGTTAGGCCTGCCGGGTCACATCGTGTTCCGTCAGCCCTTCCCGGGCCCGGGCCTTGCCATCCGCATCATCGGTGCGGTCGACAAGGAGAAGCTCGAGATCCTCAAGAATGCCGACGCCATCGTGCGCGAGGAGCTCGACGCCTACAACCAGCGTCTGTTTGAGCAGACCGGCGAGCGCAACTCCGAGCACAGCTGCTGGCAGTATTTTGCGGTCCTGCCCGACATCAAGTCCGTTGGCGTTATGGGCGACGAGCGCACCTATCAGCGCCCGATCATCTTGCGCGCCGTGGAGTCCAGCGACGCCATGACCGCCGACTGGGCCAAGCTGCCCTACGACGTCCTGGCCCGCATCTCCGGCCGCATCGTTGCCGAGGTCCCTGGCGCCAACCGCGTCTGCTACGACATTACGTCCAAGCCGCCCGCGACGATTGAGTGGGAATAGAACAGGCGTTCGATAAAATAATATAGTATTAGATAGCGGGCACGGTTTCAATTGAATCCGTGCCCGCTGCTGTATGCGTATCCTTGCATGCCCAATATGCGCCGTAAAAGCCGTCTTCTTCGACGTCAAAGTGAATGCGCTTCATTTTTGCCTTTTAAAATCTAATTTTCACGATTTGCATTTTCATCCCGTTGTCACCGACCCTTGCGAGAAACCGGAAAAAGCCGCTGACAGAAGGGTCTCTCAAATCGTTGTAACCCAGCATATAGCCGCGACTTGTGACCTGTAGACGGCTGTTCCAC
>CALJDJ010000045.1 GCA_938023705.1 uncultured Collinsella sp. | reverse complement strand
GCGCGCTTCGCGCGGCGGAGCCCTTTGCGTGCTGCGGAATGTTTTGGAAAGTAGCCCAAAGCGGCCCGGCGGGGGTCCTGTGTAGTCACCCTTTAGGCGGAACTCTCCTGAGAGGTTGGGCGCATGGGATACTTTCTTGGTGGCTACCGCTTATCGCGTATAGCTACCGTTTGCGGAATAAGTAACACTCCTTAATAAACCGTGTAGAATCTCAGATAAGCACGGAGTTTTCCAGGGAGACGCTGTCCTTTGTTGTGTGCAAGGGGCGGCGTCTCTTTGGCGCTTGGAGGCTGTTCTGCAGCAGGACGGCGGACGTGCGTCACATATTCAAAAGCCAACGTCGAGATGGGTTGTGATGATAATGGGCAAGTACGTAATCGTGGTTGAGTCTGGTTCGGATGTGACGCCGGAGCTCTGCGAACGCTATGGCATCATGCGTGTACCCATGCATGTCACGATTGGTGACGAGACCGTCGAGGACGGTTCGATCGATCCGCTCGAGATTTACTCGCGCTGTAACGAGTTTGGCGTTATGCCCAAGACCAGTGGCTGCTCGCCTGCGGATTTTGCTCACGTGTACGACCGCATTCATGCCGAGCAGCCCGACGCGACCATTTTGCATCTTGCATATTCCGAGGCCACGACCTGTTCGCATCAGTCCTCGAAGATTGCGGCCCAGGGGCGCGACTACGTGTTCTCCATGGACACGCGCTTTGTCTCGGTAGGCCAGTCGCTCGTTGTCGTCGAGACTGCCAAATACATCGAGGCCCACCCCGATGCCACCGTCGACGAGATCTTTGCATTTACGAATTCCGTCATGGACCGCGTGCTGTTGGGCTTTGTTCCTACCGACCTTGCCTTCCTTAAGGCGGGCGGTCGTCTGTCCAACGTGGCATTCCTTGGCGCCCACCTGCTCAAGATTAAGCCCTGCATCGAGGTGACGGGCGGTAAATTCGTGGCGACCAAGAAGTTCCGCGGTTCTATGCTCAAGTGTGCCCGTGCCTTTATTGACCACATGGTTGCGAAGGGCGATATTGATTACTCGCACATTGGTTTGGCGTATTCAGTGGGCCTTTCCGAGGAGCTGCGCGACGATATGGAAGTCTATGCGCACGACCTGGGCTTTAAGGACGTTACCTGGACTCAGGTCGGCGGCGTCATCTCGAGCCATTGCGGCCCGACCGCCTTCGGCGCGGTGCTCACGCTCAAGGCGTAAGGCCTGGCGTCTATCGATAGCTATTGCCTCGGCGGCGGGTGGGTTGTGACAACCTTCCCGCCGCTTTTGTGTGGGGCCAAATAGAACAACCCAATTGACCACTAAACCGTTTCACCATCATGCGTATGGGCTAGAATGGCTCTGGCATTTATGTAACTAAAACCAATGAGAGGCAAGGTAGCGGGAATGGCTGAGATGACGCTCGAGGGTGTGGACGCTCGTCCCGAGGACTCCGCGTTTGCCCTGGGCCGCGTACATTCGATTGAAACGATGGGTACGGTCGACGGACCCGGCATCCGCTTCGTAGTGTTTGTCCAGGGCTGTCCCATGCGCTGCGCGTATTGCCACAATCCCGATACCTGGTCGGTTAACGGCGGCACGATGGTGACCGTCGAGCACCTGATGGACGAGTTCCAGAGCAATCATGAGTTTTACCGCAGCGGCGGAATTACGGTTTCGGGCGGCGAGCCGCTTCTGCAGCCCGAGTTTTTGGCCGACCTGTTCCGTGCAATGCACAACAACCCCGATGGCCGCGTGCATACCTGCCTTGACAGCTGCGGATATGCGTTTGACCCCAACCACCCCGAGAAGTTCGATGCTGTGCTCAACGAGACTGATATGGTGCTGCTCGACATTAAACACGCCGATCCGGCTGAGCATAAAAAGCTAACCGGTTGCGATCCTGCGCGCATCCTGGCGTTTGGCGATGAGCTTGCGCGTCGCAAGATTAAGGTTGTTATTCGCCACGTGGTAGTGCCGGGTATCACCGATACGGTGGAGGAATGCGAGAAGCTCGGTCGCCTGATCGCTCCATGGCACAACGTGGTGGGTTTGGAGATGCTGCCGTATCACACGATGGGTGTCGTCAAGTACGAGCAACTGGGCATTCCCTATAAGCTGGAGGGTGTGCCTCAGATGGATACCGCGCGCATGCCCGAGCTGCGCAACGCAGTCATGACGGGCATGAAAAAGCGCCGTGTGGAACTCAAAAACGCCATCGGCTAGCGGCACTCATTGGGGACAGACTTAAATGAGTGCCCCCGGGCACCTAGTTGATTGCTAAGGAGCCCCGTCAAGTTGCGGTGGAATAGTTCTTGTTTTTCGGCTTATGCCGCCCAAACAGGAACTATTTCACCGCAACTGCGTTTTGGGCAAAGATGCGCAACGGAATCGGTGCTTTTGCATAGAAACGCCTGTTTATTGTTTAGAGACACCTCAAACGCGACTGAATATCTTTGGAAAGAAATGCCAGCTATCGACATCGATGGCCGTACCTATGTCATGAGCGTCATGACATCGATGCCGTGGAGCGACCGCTCGAGTGAGGTTACGGCCGCGATTGCAAAGGCGCTGTTTGATACGCGAGCTGCACTGGCTTAGCGTGTTCGTTTGGCGAGGTCAAACAAAATGCTGGTACCATACCGTGGTTGAGAATTTCGTATAGGTTTGGGGAATGGTATGGCTACCATCGCGATTATCGGTGCGCTCGAAAAAGAGATCATGCAGATTAAGGAAGAGCTGAGCGACGTTTGCGAGGCACGGGAGGCAGGCTTGACCGTTGTGAGCGGTGAGCTCGACGGCCTGACAGTTGTCGCCACAACGGCGGGCATGGGCACGGTGAACGCCGCCGCTGCAACACAGCACCTCATTAGCAAGTATGCTCCGCAGGCTGTTGTGTTTTCGGGCATTGCGGGCGGTTTGAACCCCAAGCTCCATATCGACGACGTGGTCATTGGCAAACGCCTGCGCTATCTGGATACCGATACCGCGCTTATCGCCGAGTCCGCACCGGGGCTTGAGGAGTTTGGCTCGACGCCCGCGCTGGTCGATATTGCCGCCGACGTGCTTGCTGAGCGTGGGTTTGTCGACGCTTCGACAAATGCAGTCGCTTCGAACGAGGGCACCAAGCAGTTCCTGGTCGGCACGATTGCCACGGGTAACCGCTTTGTGACGGGCATCGCCATGCGCAACGACGCTATCGAGGCGACGCATGCCGATTGTGTCGGCATGGAGGGCGCGGCAATTGCCCATGTCGCAACCAAAAATGGTGTCGATTGCCTGGTGTTGCGCGCTATCAGCGATAATTGTGACGAGGCGTACGATGCAATTTGCGACCGAGAGTTCGATCTGTTCGAGTACGCGCGTGTCGCAAGTGACATCACGCTCGATATCGTCCGCCGCATTGCTGCTGCGCAATAGCGCGCTCTTTTGTAAGAACCTACGACCAAGGAGTGTCCATGGCCGATTCCATTAACTACCAGCTTGCCAAGTTCGTCGCCAGCTACGGCAAGGTTTCGCAGATTCCCGAGTCCACCTGTCCCGAGGTGAGCTTTGTCGGCCGCTCCAACGTGGGCAAGTCGTCGATTATGAACAAGCTCTTTGGCCGCAAGAACCTGGTCAAGGTTTCGAGCACACCGGGCAAGACAAGCAACATCAATTTCTTCGAGGCCGACGACGTGCACTTCGTCGACCTGCCGGGCTATGGTTTCGCCCGTCGTTCTAAGGCCGAGCGCGACCGCTGGGCCGAGCTTATCGGCGACTTTTTCGACTCCGAGCGCAGCTTTAACTTGGTCGTCTCGCTGGTGGACATTCGTCACGACCCCAGCAAGCTCGATCATGACATGATCGACTACCTGCAGGGCAACGAGTTCAACTTTATCGTCTGCCTCACCAAAGCCGACAAGCTCAGCCGCACCCAGCAGGCCCGCCAGGCGGCAGCCATCAAAAAGCAGCTCAACGTCCCGGCCGAAAACGTAATCATCACAAGCTCCCAGACCGGCACCGGCATCGATGAACTCAAGCGCCGCATCGCCGAGGCCTGCCTCTAATCGGGCTGCAACCCCTCAAAAGCTCTCATCTATATCACCCCAGTGATAGTTATTGGTAAACTATCACTGGGGTGATATTTTTTAGGAGGTCGATATGGAGCTTTGGCACGGGTCGGAGGTTGTTGTCGAGCATCCATCGTTGGATAAATGCAGGCAATTCAATGACTATGGGCGCGGGTTTTATTGCACGCCACATGAGGAAATGGCAATGGAATGGGCATGCCGGACCGAGTCTGATGGCATTGCCAATCGATATGAGCTTGATTTAGATGGCCTTGCGATTTTGGATTTGGAATCAGGTGAGTTCTCGATTCTCAACTGGCTTGCAATTCTGGCGAATAACAGAGAGTTCAATGTTTCAACGCCAGTAGCACGCGAGGGGCTTCGTTATCTGCTGGATAACTGCCTGATTGATATTTCTCCCTATGACGTTATTCGAGGCTATCGCGCTGACGATTCCTACTTTTCGTTTGCAAGACAGTTTGTCAACGGCATGATCTCGCTCAGGCAATTGCAGCGCATTATGTTTTTGGGGGATTTGGGAATTCAATATGCGCTTATGAGCGAGCGTGCTTTTTCGGCAATTACATTCTGCGATTGGAAGCAGGCCTCGGGAGCTGAGTTTTATCCCAAACGATTTGAGCGAGAACAGAACGCTCGACGAAAGTACCTGGATACGGTAAACGGATTTGACTCTGATGGTGTCGACATTAGGAATTTGATGGCAGGGAGGGTTGATTTAAATGATCCAAGAGTTAACGGATTGTGGGCCGAGTAGGACATACCCCGCCTACTACCTTGAGGATGCAATGAACAACCTCGGCGACTGCTTTGACTATGCCATTAACGATTATGGAGCAGAAGGATCGGAAGTTGCTGAACTCTTTTGCCTGAGCGGCGTAGCTCGCGAGTTCGAACGCGGCAACGCATGGGTCGTATCGGGAAAATCGGGCGTTGAGTTGTTCGCGCTCATTGCCGAAAGGTCCGGCTATCAATCAAGGCCGATGCCAAATCGAACCTACCGATTCGAAAAGACACCGGAATATTGGACAGGCTGGATATTGGCATACCTTCAGTGGCGCCTAGGAGAGTCTTTCGAAGATTTGCTGCATGTCGTTCCATTCGATGTGCTACGCAGTCTGTACTACCCCTGGCACGAAGCCTCGGAGGAACGCGTGGCTCGCCTCGTCTGCGATATGGCGAAAAAAGCGTCCAGGCAAACCAAACTTGCGTTAGCAAGAAAGAGGCTCAAGAAAACCCAACAAGATCTGGCATACGAATCGGGTGTGTCACTCCGCTCAATCCAAATGTACGAGCAGCGCCAGAGAAACATCAATGAAGCTTCGGTTACAAGCGTAAGAGCCATAGCAAAAGCCCTCCACTGCAACATCGAAGACCTCCTAGAACCAGTCTTCGAATACAAAGAAACCAGCGCCGCCTAACCCAAACGTATAGCCAAAGCCCATCTCCAGCAGGTGCTCCACCCCAGCAAAAGCCCCTATCAATAAAAAGCCAAACTATCGCCCGGCGCCCCTTCAAAGCGTGGGTCCCTGTAGGCATCTTCAGCAAGGTAAGCGCAGGGACGGTCGGGATGTTCCCTCAAAATCATTCCGCAGCGCGAAGGCCCCTTGTCCGTCGCTCCGAAGGAGCAGGACAAGGGGCCTTCATGCGCGAGGACGATTTTGAGGGAACATCACGACCGTCCCGGACAGGTATATGGGGAGGATGTCTACAGGTACTCGATTTGAGCGCCCTCGGTGTCGCACGTCAGAATATGCGTGTCACACTTGGGGAACTGCTCGCGCAGCTTGACCTGCAAGAACTTTGCCACGATGGTGTCGTCAGTCACGGCCATGAGGGTCGAGCCGGAGCCACTGATCCAGATGGTCTTGGCGCCGCCGTTAAGGCAGGTGTCGCGCACGGCGTTGTAATCGGGAATCAGGCGGCGGCGATAGGGCTCCTGGATGCGGTCGTCGTTGGCGGCGGCAATCAGGTCAAGGTCGCCGGTCTCCAGGCCGCGCGTCATGCCGGCGATGCGGCCCATTTGCCATACGGCGGTGGAGAGTGGAATCTCCTGCGGCACGACCTTGCGCGCCTCACTCGTGTGTACCTCGTAGGGCGGAATCACGGTAATAAAACGCAGGCGATCGCTCACCTCGTAGCGCAGGCACTGGGGGAGCGAATCGGTCGGCGTAAAGGAGCAGACGGCGCCGCCCAGGATAGCGGGGGCGACGTTATCGGGATGGCCCTCGACCTCGGTGGCAATGCGGACGAGCTCGGCACGGTCGACGGTGTGGCCCGTCAGCGCGGCGGCGGCCATAATGCCGGCGACGACGCAGGTGGAGCTGGAGCCCAGGCCGCGGGCGACGGGAACGTCAGTCTGAATGTCGATGGCGACGGGGAAGGCCGGCTCGCCCCATGCGGCCAGTGCATCGACAAAGCTGACGTAAACCAGGTTATTCTCGTTTTGGAACTCTTCGGGGCAGCCCGTGATGGTGAGTTTGTCGGCGCGCTCAAAGGTAAAGTGCGAGTAGAGGCTGACGGCCATGCCGAGGGTATCGTAGCCAATGCCCAAGTTGGCGCTTGTTGCTGGGACGGTGATCTTGATCATGGGAATCTCCTGGGCGGTCTGCCTGTTTAGTTCGCTGCTCGGGCGGTCCTGGCTCGCTCGGAAAGCACATTAAGTGCTTTCCGGCTCGTGCGGAACTCGCGACGAACTAAACAGGCAGACCCGCATGTCAGTTCGTCATCATCCCAAGGGTTATCTGATGAAAGAAGGTGCGCCGGCTTTCGCCGGCGCTTAATAAGGGATCTAGTTGGTGCTCATTCGTTTTGCTACAGACTCGACGTAGCTGGTCATCTCGTCGACGTCGCAGACGTCTTCGAAGCGGACGGGTTTGGATTCGAGTTCGGCGAGCTGAGTCGGGGCGACCGTGTTGGTGGCCTGCTCGAGCACACGCATAGCCTCAAAATCGTCCTCGGGCACGTCGAGGCCCAGGGCATCGCAGCAGGCGCGCGGGAACTTGTAGGGGCTGGCGGTCGAAAGCAGCACGCGGGCCTTGGCGCCCTCGGCGGGAGCGACCTGCTCAAAGACGTGATAGCCGCAGGCGGTGTGCGGGTCGATCACGTAGTCGTTCGTATCCCAACAGCTCTTGATGGCGGCGCGAACCTCGTTCTCGCTGGCCCAGCCGCAGCCAAAGACGCCCTGAATCTTGGCCAGCAGCTCGGCGGGCACCTCGTAGCGGCCGGTCTGGGCAAGCTGCTCCATAAGGCCGGCAACGAGCTCGCAGTCGCCGTCGGACAGGAAGTAGAGCATGCGCTCCAGGTTGGAGCTGATGAGGATGTCCATCGACGGCGAGATGGTCGTGAAGAACGGACGGTTGCGGTCGTAGACGCCGGTGGTCAGGAAGTCGGCCAGCACGTTGTTCTTGTCGCTCGCCACGACGAGCTTGGCGACGGGCAGACCCATGCGCTTGGCGTAGTAGCCGGCCAAGATATCGCCAAAGTTGCCGGTGGGCACGCAGAACTCTACGGCGTCGCCAGCCTCGATGGCGCCGGCGCGCAGCAGCTGCGCATAGGCGGCAAAGTAGTAGACGACCTGCGGCACCAGGCGGCCGACATTGATGGAGTTGGCACTCGAAAGCACGGTGCCAGTGGCCTCCAGGCGCTCGGCAAGCTCCTTATCGGCAAAGATGCGCTTGACGGCGCTCTGGGCGTCGTCAAAGTTGCCGCGGATGCCGCAGACGGCGACGTTGTCGCCCTCCTGCGTGGACATCTGCAGGTTCTGGACACGGCTGACCTTGCCCTCGGGATAAAAGACGGTGATGCCCGTGCCCGGAGCATCGGCAAAGCCGGCGAGTGCTGCCTTGCCCGTGTCGCCCGACGTGGCGGTGACGATCATGATGCGCTCGGCGCCGCCGTCCTTGGCGGAGGTGCGGGCCATGAGGCGGGGGAGCATCTGTAAGGCGACGTCCTTAAAGGCGCTCGTGGGACCGCCAAAGAGCTCCATCACATAGGTTTGAGGAGCGTCGGTGCCCGGCGCTACGTCGAGTTTGACGAGCGGCGTGACCTCATCGCTTGCAAACGTACCGCGGTAAGCCTCATTCACACAGGCCGAAATTTCTTCGTCCGTGTAATCGTTCAGTAACATTCCCAACACATCTTGAGCGATTTCAAAGTACGATTTATCGGCAAGCGAGCTGATATCGACCTGTTGGATGCCCAGCTCGTCCGAGACAAACAAACCCCCGTCGGGAGCGATGCCGGTACGGATTGCCACCTTACTTGAGCACGATAAAGTGCGTCCTCGTGTACTATGATAAGTTCCCATATAACACTGCTCCTCGGATGCCTTGGTCCCAATCGGTGAACCCATGGTATCAGAGCACGCAAAACAGGTTTGCAGAGGCTTTTAGAAAGGTAACCTCCACGCCATGATAAAAATTGCCAAGTTTGGCGGCTCGTCGGTCGCCGACGCCGAACACTTCAAGAAGATCAAGGCCATCGTCGATGCCGACCCTGCCCGCCGTTTTGTGGTGGTTTCCGCCTGCGGTCGCCGCTTTAAGGGCGACACCAAGGTGACCGACCTGCTCTACCTGGTTAACGCGCACGTTAAGTATCACGTGTCGTGCGAGGAGCTGCTCGAGGACATTGGCCAGCGCTATTTTGATATCGCTGACGAGCTGGAGCTCGCCTATCCCATCCGCGAGGAGTTCGCGGCCTTTGCCGAGCGCGCCCGCTCGGGCGGCTACTCCACCGAGGAGCTTGTAAGCCGTGGCGAGTACTTTACCGCTCGCCTGATGGCCGAGTACTTGGGCCTGCCGTTCTTGGACGCCGCGACGGTCGTAGCGTTCCATCACGACGGTACGCTCAGCATGAACCGCACCTCCGAGCTGGTGCAGGAGTACGGTCAGCAGGGCGGCTTTGTTATGCCCGGTTTCTACGGCGCGACGCGAGAGGGCCAGATCAAGCTGCTCGACCGTGGCGGCGGCGATATCTCGGGCTCGATCCTTGCCAAATGCCTGGGCGCCGACCTGTACGAGAACTGGACCGACGTCTCGGGCTTCTATTCTGCCGATCCGCGTATTGTTCCCGAGGCTCAGCCCATTGCGCGCGTTACCTACGAGGAGCTGCGCGAGCTTTCGTACATGGGCGCAAGCGTCCTGCACGAGGAGGCCGTGTTTCCCGTGCGCGAGGCGGGTATTCCGCTGGTCATCAAGAACACCAATGCGCCGCAGGACCCCGGCACCATCATTAGCGAGACGGCTGACGAGGGCGAGGCGGAGCCCATCATTACCGGCGTGACCGGCAAGCGCGGTTTTGTCGCCATCAACGTCGCCCGCGACCGCACCAAGCCCCGTGTTGGCTTTATGCGCCGTGCGCTTTCGGTCTTCGAGCGCTATGACGTTTCCGTCGAGCACATGCCCACCGGTGTGGACCGCTTTGGCGCCGTGGTGCAGGAGCAGGACGTGCACGACTCGCTATACTCGCTCGTGGGCGACATTCAGCAGGAGGTCGAGCCGCTCGAGATCGAGGTTGTCGAGGGGTTGGCGCTTATCGCTACCGTTGGCCGCAACCTGCGCGGCCGCGCGGGTATCTCGGGCCATCTGTTTGGCATGCTTGGCCAGGCCGGCGTGAGCGTGCGTATGATTTCGCAGAGCTGCGACGAGATCAACATCATCATCGGCGTGGAGGAGAAGGACTTCGATCTGGCGATTCAGACCATTTATCGTGCCTTCTCCGACGAGAATGGCATTGTGAAGGTCTCCGACTTGGAGGCTTCCGCGCCGGTCGATCCCGCCCTGGCCGCGCTCCACAAATAGCTGACATTCCGGTGATGTTTTTGGGACAAGTGCCAAAAATCTACAGCGGGGCGTTTCGTTTCGGTTTCGTCTCGACGGGGCGGGTTTCGTGTCCGCCCCGTTCTTGTATACACTGGCAACAATAATCGGCCTGCTCGTCGTGCGGGCAAAAGCCAAAACCTTTAAAGGGGGAAGCATGAAACAGTACACGGTTGCTATTTTGGGCGCGACGGGAGCCGTGGGCACCCAGATGCTCGAGTGCCTCAACGAGCAGGAGTTCCCGGTTGGCAAGCTCAAGCTGCTGGCGAGCGCGCGTTCTGCGGGCAAGACCGTCGAGTTCCGCGGCGAGCAGGTTGTGATCGAAGAGGCTTGCCCCGAGGCCTTTGAGGGCTGCGATATTGTGCTTGGCGCCGCCGGCGACGACATCGCAAAGGAGCTGCTGCCCGAGGCCGTCAAGCGCGGCGCCGTCGTGGTCGACAACAGCCATGCCTTCCGCATGGATCCCGAGGTGCCGCTGGTCGTGCCCGAGATCAATGCCGACGATATCAAGTGGCATCACGGCCTTATCGCCAATCCCAACTGCGCGACCATTATCGGTCTGGTTCCCACGTGGCCGCTGCACCAGCTTGCCGGCGTTAAGCGCATGATCGTCTCGACGTATCAGGCGGCTTCGGGTGCCGGCGCTCCCGGTATGGCCGAGCTCGAGGCTCAGCTGGCCGCCCTGGGCCGCGGCGAGGAGATTCCCGAGCCGCGCGCGTTTGCCGCCCAGCTGGCGAGCAACCTGATTCCGCAGATTGGCGGTGTCAAGGAGGAGGGCTTTACCTCCGAGGAGATGAAGCTGCAAAACGAGGGCCGCAAAATCATGCACCTGCCCGAGCTGCGCGTGAACTGCACCTGCGTGCGCGTGCCCGTGCTGCGCTCGCACTCCGAGAGCATTACGCTCGAGTTTGAGCGCGATATTACGGTCGAGGAGGCCCGTGCTGCGCTGGCCGCCGCTCCCGGCGTCAAGCTGGTGGACGATATGTCTGCCGAGGATGCACACGACCGCTTCCCCATGCCGATGGATACGTCCGATCAGGACCTGATTTGGGTCGGCCGCGTGCGTCGCGACATCTCGAACCCCGAGGCCGCGCGCGGTATCACCTTCTGGTGCTGCGGCGACCAAATCCGTAAGGGCGCGGCAACCAACGCCGTCCAGATCGCTAAGCTGCTCTGCGAGTAGTGTGACCTGTCCGGCCCCCGCCTGCGGTGACTCGGCTGCGAGCGGCCTGCGATGGGGCCGTTGCTGGTTGGGGCCGCTGGGCTGATGTGGGGGCACGTGGTTGTTGCGGGCCCTGGTCCCGGCGGCGGCCTCGGCGCTTCGCGCCTGCCGCCTGGGGTGACTTTGGGGTTGGTGCGAATCGGGGTCTAATACTTTCCCGAGAAGTGAACGACCTTATTTGGACCCCCGAAGCATTGGCATATTTTGACCGCTATTTCCTGCGGTTTCGCAGCGCGAATCCTGCGGTTTTTTGGTCTTAAGGTGTGGATGCTCCGGGGCTTCGTTTTTACTCGTTCACTTCTCGGGAAAGTATTAGAGCTCAGCTGGCGGGGGTACCGCCTTGGCGTCGAAGCCCCGCGTCTTCTTCGCTTGATTGGGAAAAACAGCCTCGCTGAAGTAATTGCGAGCCCGCCCGGACGTATCTGCGGGGTTGTCTGCACAGTTCGCGGTATTATGTTGCGGAGTTTTGAAAGGAGCCGCTGGTGGTCACGACGACGTTTGCTTCGCCTTTGGGCGAAATCCTGCTTGCCGCTGATGGCCGCGGTTTGACGGGGCTTTGGTTTGAGGGGCAGGAGCACTTTGGCTCTACGCTTCTTCGGGAAGACTCCGAACGTGTTGCAGGCGCCGATGCGGTTTCCGGTACTGGTGGCATGTCGTCGGTAGGTCCCGCAAATGGTGTGGCCACTTCGGTGCTCGAGCGTTCATGGGCTTGGCTGAATGCTTATTTTGCAGGGCAGGAACCTCGGTTTACGCCGCCGTTGCATATGATTGGCACGGCGTTTCAGCGTGAAGTTTGGTACGAGCTGCTTTCAATTCCGCGTGGCGAGGTCGCTACGTATGGCGAGATTGCGCTTCGTGTCGCCGCCCGCCACCGGGTTCCGGGGAATGAGGACCCTGTTGTGTCTCCTCGTGCGGTGGGGGCTGCGGTTGCGCGTAACCCCATTTCGATCATCGTGCCATGCCATCGCGTAGTTGCCGCCGATGGTTCGCTCAACGGATATGCCGGCGGGCTTGATCGCAAGGAGCGGCTGCTTCGGCTTGAGGGCGCCTATCTATAAACTGCGGGCGGCCGCATTGTCCGTGCGGCAAGTGCGCTCGCTGCGCAGGCGTTGCTTGCAGAGTGAGATGCGAAGCCGCTCGTGCCTTAAGTCCGACTAAGCCCTAACCTTGCTTTTTAAAATACGCTCATTGACCTGCTAAGGCAGCACTAAGACGAGTGCCGGTGCGCTATTATCGGCGCTCACGGAGCGCTTGGTGTTTTTGGCACGCATGGACGGGAGTTCGGCCGGCTTTACCATGGCGTCGATCGATCTTTCGGAGGCGGTGAACAAGGCGGCGGCGCCGTTTAAGTCGGTGGCGGTCTCGCGTGGTAAGCGCCTGTCGATATCGATTGCGGGCGGCGTGCGGGCCATCGCCGAGGCCCATGGCGGGAGCGCTTCTGTCTGCGGCAGCGGCAACTAGATCACCTTCACCGTTCGCCTCTAAAACCTGCCAAAAAGGGACAGGTTTATTTTGGTAGGTTTTATCTGGGGAAACGTCAGCGGGGAAGGCTCTGGGCGGAAATGTCGTCCCAGTTTGACGTTGCGTAGCGGGATGCAGTTTCCCCTTGAAGACTCTAGCGGAAACTCTGTCCCGGAATATTGCTTTGGAATGGGACACGCTTTCCGGATGAAGCCCTCCGCGGAAGCTCTATCCCAGAATTCCACCTCAGAGCGGGATGCACTTTCCGAATGAAGCTTCTTACGGAAAGCGCGTCCCAGTTTGGTAACGAATTACGGGCCGGACTTTCCGCGCGGCAGGGTCTGAGCGCCGGGGCGGCTTCCTACGCTCGCTCTTGCAGGGTGTAGATCGATCTGTCCATGATGAACAGATAAGCCACAACGCAGACGATAAAGAACGCCGGCAGATTACCGAAACCGAAGACCTCGCAACCGATAAGGATGGGCGCGAGCAGCGTGTTGGTGGCGCTGCCAAAGACGGCGGCGTATCCCAGCGCGGCGCAGAACTCGACGGGCATGCCGAGAATTCCGGCGAGCACGACACCCAGGCTTGCTCCGATGGAGAACAGCGGCGTTACCTCACCACCTTGATATCCTGCGGCAAGTGTGGCGATGGTGAGTACGAATTTGAGCGCCCAGTCCCAAGGCATGATCGACGGCTCGCCGTTGTCACCCAGTGCCGCGGATATCAGGTTTGTTCCAAGGCCGCAGTAACGCCCCTGCCATAGCACGAACAGAATCGCCGACAGCGCAAGGCCCATAACGGCAACGCGTATGTAAGGGTTGGGGAGCAGCCGCGCCGCAAGTGTTTTGGCATGTGCAAGACACCAGGCAAAGGCGCCGCCCACCATACCAAACGCGATGCCCAACAGCGCCAGCCGTCCAAGACCGGGGAGGTCGAGCACATACGAGGCTGTAACGGCGACCTCAGACTTCTCGAGCCCCAGGGCGCCGGAGGTCATACTTGCTGCGAGTGAGGCCGTAAGCGCGGGAAACAGCGCGCGGTATTCCATGCGTCCTGCGACCAGTACTTCGATAGCAAAGACCGTGGCGGCAAGTGGCGTTCGAAAGAGCCCGGCAAAGCCGGCAGCCATGCCGATACGCAAAAACGTGTTGCCGGGGTCTCGGAAAGGCAGGCGTCGGCCGATCCAATGTGAGATGGTGGCGCCGATCTGCACCGCTACGCCCTCGCGTTCCGCACTGCCGCCAAAGAGGTGCGTTCCCCACGCGCTCAGCATAACGAGCGGCACCAGGCGCGGGGAGATGGCGTCTTCGCGCCCGTGGCCTACGTCGAATACCAGGCTCATGCCCCGATCGGTGCCTTTGCCCTAGGTGCGGTAGGCAAATACGATGGCCAAGCCCATGAGGGCGAGGAAGGGAAGGAGCAGTGCGATGTGCTCGTCGCGGAAGGTGCCGATCGCCAGAAGCACACGTCCAAAGAGTGCGCAGACGGCACCAACGATAACGTCGATAGGGATTCCGACGGCGCCCATGAGCACGAGACCGCTATAGGCGTTGACCAGGCGTTTTATTCTGCTCAAAGCGCTGCTTTCTGACATTTTGCTTTCCGACACTTGCTCTCTTGATAGAAAAAGAGCTGGAGTTGCGCATCGTTGAGAGGCTTTCCAGCTTTAGTAATACAAGATTATAAGATGCGGTAGCCTGCGTCAAGGAAACTGCCGGATGACCTTAGAGTGGCTGGTTGACTGGCCTAAAACCTGATGCGCGGGGCAGCGTTCCACGCTATTCAGCGCGCTTGATAGGATGACGAACCACGGTCTTAAGTTTCTCCGTTGCACATTTGCGTGGATCGGAGAGATAGATTTCGTGGTGTAAACGGGTGTCTGAGAAGTCGGGGACATAGCCCTGCTCGGCCGTGTATTCATGCATGGCGTTTACGGTTGCCGGCTCGCTGTCAAAGGGTCCGGTATGCATGCATTGAACGCAGAGACCCTCGTCAACTTTAAGCAGCTCGACGGCGGAAAAGTCCAGTTTCTTTTTGGTCGTGGCTTCCGCGACTGCCCAGTCGAAATCATCTCGGCTGACGAAATCGGGCAGGCGGATGCACGAGATAAAGTTGAAATCGTCCTTGCGTACATAATCGATGGCGCCGCTCGGGGAGTCTTGCCACCAGAAACCCTCGAGCGGCGGTACCACAAAGTCGAAATAGCCCTCGATACTCCTTGAGCCTTTCTTCGACATCTTGACGGTATAGGCGATGCCGTAAAGCAGCGGCAGGGCGTTTTGATACTCGCCACCTTCAGTATTTGGGTTGCCCTTTCCGCGAACGGCAACGTAGCTCATAGGCGGGACAGTTACGATACTCGGCTTGCTTGCAGGTTTGTAGAGCTCCTTGCATTCCTTCTTAAAGTCGAACGCCATGTTGGCCGCCTTTCTGCGTATTGGCCTGCTTAGATAACGGAATCATATCATAGAAACGAACAGCTGTTCGAATGATTTTGCTGACAGATAGAGATGCGTGCGTTGTGTTTGGCGGTCGGCCTGACCCCGTCGATGATTTCTCTGCCTCCCCGGTGCCTCATCTATAGCTGCCGTTTCCCCATATAAAACCTGCCAAAATGAACCTGTCCCTTTTTGGTCGGTGCGAAATGGGTAATACTAAAGAATTATCCGACCAGATGGGAATTAATCGATGACCTATATCGAATTCAAAGACGTCATCAAAGCATACGGCGAGGGCGATGCCCGCATCCACGCGCTCGACGGCGCGAGCTTTACGGTCGAGCGTGGCGAGCTCGCCATCATTCTGGGTGCTTCGGGTGCCGGGAAGACCACGGCGCTCAACATCCTGGGCGGCATGGATACGGTAACCTCTGGCACCGTGACGGTGGACGGGCGCGATGTGAGCGCCGCCAACGAGGCGCAGCTCGTGGAATACCGCCGCGCTGACGTCGGCTTTGTCTTCCAGTTCTACAATCTGGTCCCCAACCTGACGGCGCTCGAAAACGTCGAGCTCGCAGCTCAGATCTGCCCCGATTCGCTCGATGCCGAACAGACGCTTCGTCAGGTTGGTCTGGGCGAGCGCTTGGGCAACTTTCCGGCACAGCTTTCGGGTGGCGAGCAGCAGCGCGTGTCCATCGCCCGCGCACTGGCCAAGAATCCCAAGCTGCTTCTGTGCGACGAGCCCACGGGTGCACTCGACTACAAAACCGGCAAGCAAATCTTGCAGCTGCTGCAGGACACCTGCCGCAAGCAGGGCATCACGGTCATTATCATCACCCATAACTCCGCGTTGGCGCCCATGGCCGATCGCTTGATTCGCTTTAAGAGCGGTCGCGTGGAGAGCGAGACGATCCAGCAAAATCCCGTGCCGATCGAGACGATCGAGTGGTAGCGCCCATGAATCAGGACCGCCAAAACAGCCAACGCCGCGACGCGCAGACCAAGGAGCGCGAGCGGGATTTTACGACCTATCGCACCGCCCAAAGCTCAAACGACATGGTGCCGACGGTTTTTCGCCGTGGCATCTACCGCACGATTCGCGGCAGCCTCAAACGCTTCCTGTCTATCGTCGTGATCACCGCGCTTGGCGTGAGCGTGATGTGCGGTCTTAAGGCGGGCTGCGAGGATCTGCGCGATTCGGTCGACGCCTATTTTGACCAGCAGAATGTCTATGACATTAACGTGCAGTCGACCTATGGTCTTACGCGCGACGATCTTGCGGCCATTCAAGAGGTCGACGGCGTCGAGACGGCCGAGGGTATCTACACCGAGACCGCCTACACCGCCGTGGGTACAACGCGCGAGCGCGTGGTCGTGCAGAGTCTTTCCAAGGAGAATATCGATCAACCGGTGCTGGTGAGCGGCGATTTGCCCGAGAGCGCCGGTGAGGTCGCGGTGACTTCGAAGTTCTTGAAGGCTTCGGGCAAGAAAATCGGCGATACGGTGAGTTTTGCCGCCAATGACGCGAGCTCGTCGAACCAAAGCGCCAAGGATCAGTTTGCCGATGGGGATTACACTATCACGGCCGAGGTTCTCGATCCCACCGACGTGAGCTCCGACTCGACGGTTAATGCCTTTCGCGCTGCTTCGACTGCGGACTATAAGTTCTATGTGAGCGAGGACGCCGCGACATCTTCTTCTTACTCCGCGATCCACGTGACCGTCGAGGGGGCCAAGAGCCTCAACTCCTATTCGGATGCCTACACGGCAAAGATCAATGAGGTCAAGGGCAATATCGAGAAGATTCGCGAGGAGCGTGAGAAGGCGCGCGCTCAGGAGCTGACGGTCGACACGCCGGCAAGCTTGGATGCGGCCGAGCGCCAGACGAATATGCTCTTTGGGATTGAACAGGGCAACATTGACCGTATGGCCGAGGGCAGCGACGAGCGTGCGCAGGCACAAGCCGACCTGGACCAGCGCCGTGCCGCCGCCGACCAGCAGTTTGCCGATGCCCGCACCGACCTCTCTGACCTGGGCGAATGCACCTGGTACATCCAAGACCGCGGCAATATCGCAAGCTACTCGAGCGTCGAGAGCGATAGCTCGTCAATTGAGGCCATCGCCACGGTGTTCCCGTTCATCTTCTTTATCGTCGCCGTGCTCATCAGCCTCACCACCGCCACACGTATGGTCGAGGAGGAGCGCACGCTTATCGGCCTGTACAAGGCGCTCGGCTATTCGCGCGGGCGTATCCTGTCCAAATATGTGGACTACTCGCTGTGGGCGTGTCTGATTGGCGGCGTACTCGGCAACATCATCGGATTTGTGGGCCTGCCGTTGTTCCTGTTTACGGTCTTCGACGACATGTACTCACTGCCCCAGATGCTGCTTTCGTACGACATCGTGTCGTCACTCGTGTCGGTGGCGCTGTTTGCCGTGGGCGTGGTGGGCGCCACGATTATCGCCTGCCGCCACGAGATGGCCGAGACCCCAGCCTCGCTCATGCGCCCCAAGGCCCCGCGCGCCGGCTCGCGCATCTTGCTCGAGCGCATTGGCTTTATCTGGCGCCGCATGGGCTTTTTGAACAAGGTCGCTGCACGCAACCTATTCCGCTACAAAAAGCGCGCCTTTATGACCATCTTTGGCATCGCGGGTTGTACCGCGCTTGTGATCTGCGGTATGGGCATTCGTGATACGTCGGTCGCGTTGTCGCCCAAGCAGTACGGGCATATCACGCGCTATGACCTGTTGGCGGTTGCCAATCCCGACGATTTTTCGCAGGCGTGCGCGGCGCTCGATGAGCACAGCGCGGCCAATG
Source organism: uncultured Collinsella sp. (assembly GCA_938023705.1). Taxonomy (GTDB): domain Bacteria; phylum Actinomycetota; class Coriobacteriia; order Coriobacteriales; family Coriobacteriaceae; genus Collinsella. The sequence continues at coordinate 1,875 of CALJDJ010000045.1, read as the reverse complement.
ATTCCGACGTGACCGTGACTTCGACGCTGCCGATTATGACCGACAACGTCACCTTTACATTCGGCGGAAAGAGCGAGACCGTGCAGCTGATCGTGGTGCCCGATGACCGCACGAACAATCTGGACGACTATGTTCGCCTTGAGGATGAGTCCAAAGAACCGCTCGCCCTGCGTGACGGAGATGTGTATCTGAGCAAGAGCTCTCAGCTGGTGCTGGGGATCAAGCCGGGCGATACGGCACACGTCCAGGATTCGTCGCTCAATGTTGCCAAGGTCAAAGTCAGCGACATCTCGCTCAACTATCTGGGCAACACGCTTTACATGACGCAGGGCACCTATGAGCGCGCGTTCGGTCGAAGTGCACGCCTTAACGGCGTCTTTGTGCTGCTTAAGGGTTCGTCGGCCGACCAGATTGCGTTTAGCAAGAATCTTAAGAGTGACGGTTGGCTTACGATTTCGAGTACGGCCGAGCATTGGGAAAACTATGAGGCAAACTTTACGATTATCAATTCGGTCGTGGTGCTCGTGACCTTTATGGCGGCGTGCCTGTCGTTTGTGGTGGTGTTTACGCTGTCCAACACCAACATCTCGGAGCGCGAGCGCGAGCTGGCGACTATCAAGGTGCTGGGCTTCCGTCGTGGCGAGGTTCACCATTACGTCAACAAGGAGACGTTGATTCTTACGGCGATCGGAGCCGCGCTGGGCGTACCGCTGGGCGGTGCGCTGGCCGAGAGCTTTACGTACATCTTGCAGATGCCGTCATTGTACTTTGACGTTGAGGTCGAGCCGCTGAGCTACGTGCTGTCCGTTCTGCTGGCCTTTGCCTTTACGTTTATCGTCAACCTCGCTACCAATCGCACCCTCAATAAGATCGACATGGTCGGCGCCCTCAAGAGCGCCGAGTAACCTGCCAAAAAGGGACAGGTTTATTTTGGCAGGTTTTATCTGGGCAAACGCCGGACAACCATTGTCGCTGCCACAATGACAGGATAGGGAACAAGGGCATTTTCCGGGTAGCCGGGTTCGTTACCATTCGTCCCATTCATCAGCATTTTCCTCCAGATATTTTCTTAATTTCTCAAAAGAGCTTGTCCGCCTGTACTGTATCGTGCTTCTCGACGTGTTGAACAGCTCCGCAATCTCGGTGTCGTTCATTCCCTCGAAATAGTACAGGAGTACGGCTTTGCGCTTTTCTTCCGGCAAAGTACGGATTGCTTCAAGAAGCAGCTTCGGCGTGATTTTCTTCCCGGTTTTCTCAAAGACGGTTTCGGCGGTTTCCCGTTTGAAATATTCATCAAAGGTATGAAGCTGCCGCGCTTCGTCTAAGGGCAAATCGGAAAAGGTGACTTCCCTTGCCTTATGCCTGTGCAGCTCCCTGTGAGCGTCACACGCTTCATTGTGCAGCACCGTATTACAAAACTTCTGAAAAGCACATTGTTTGTAAAACTCCCTGCTATTAGGTTCCACATTCTCACCTCCTTTCTCGTTGGAAAGTTGGTGGTGCTTCCCCCTTTTCGCGGGGCAATACGGCGTTTTTGAAAAACGCCGAAGATTTTTTGAAATTTTTTCAAAAAATTTTTTGAGCAGCAAAATACGCCTGTCCGAAAAGCCCGGACAGGCGTATGGGTATTATAAGCAGTATTTAGATGATTAGACAGTTCATAGTCAAGGGTAGAGAGGTTCCCGGCGGTGGTCGGGCTTTTTTTGATGTGTCAATGACCGTCGGATTTTGTCGATATGGTATGTGCTTCATGGCGGCTACCTCCTTTTAGCCGCCGCTTTTAACAGTGATACCGCGTCATTTCATTAGAAGATAAATAGAAACGGCGGCTTTGGTTTTTCAAAGCTGCTGCGGAAATCAAAGAACGACAAGCAA
>CALJDJ010000044.1 GCA_938023705.1 uncultured Collinsella sp. | reverse complement strand
GGACGGCTACACCGCCACCCGCCGCATCCGCGAACTGGAAAACCCCGCGTTGGCAGGCGTCCCCATTCTTGCCATGACGGCAAACGCCTTTGATGAGGACCGCCGCAACGCCTTGGAAAGCGGCATGAACGGCTTTTTGTCCAAGCCCATTGTGATTGCCGACCTTGTACAGGAGATGCGCAAGATCAGGTAGCTCAACGACTGCCCGATAGGAGTATCATCGTCTGCGCAAATAAGCACGAATGAGCATGTTAGAGATTGAGAGCGTATGACTGATACCGCGTCCAAGCACATTGACATGACCACCGGCTCGCTGTGGCGCAATATTCCCCTGTTCGCCTTTCCCGTCGCCGCCACGAGCATCCTTGAGCAGCTGTCGAACCTCATCGCCACGGTCATCATCGGTAACTTCTCGGGCGACCAGGGAACCCTCGCCATGGCGGCGGTCGGCTCCAATGTTCCCCTTACCAGCCTTATGATCAACCTGTTTATTGGCCTGTCGCTTGGCTCCAACGTGGTCATCGCCAACGCCATCGGCCGCAACGATCAGAACATGGTCAAGCGCGCCGTCCATACCTCGATTCTGATGGCACTCGTGGGCTTTGTCGTCATCGCGCTGGGCGAGATCTTTGCCGAACCCATGCTCGCCGCGCTCAACGTCCCTGACGAAACCATGCCGCTCGCATCGCTCTACCTGCGCGTCTTTTTGCTCAGCATGCCCTCGATCTTGCTCTACAACTTTGAGGCCGCAATCTTCCGCTCCGTCGGCATCACCCGCATGCCGCTGCAGGCGCTTGCCGTGTCCACCGTCCTCAACATTGGCCTGGACCTCATCTTTGTCCCCGTGCTCCACTGGGGCGTCGCGGGTGTCGCCATCGCCACCGCCATCGCCTATACCGTCAGCGCAGTCACGCTCTTTATCCGTCTGCTCAAGACCGATTCCGTCGTCCGCGTCACCCCACGCGACTTAGGCTTAGACCCCGTCGCCCTCAAGCGCATCGTTAAGATCGGCCTGCCCGCCGGCATCCAAAGCGCCGTCTTTGCCGTCGCTAACATCATCATCCAGTCCGCCATCAACAGCTTGGGCACCGAGGTCATGGCGGCATCCAGCGCTGCCATGAGCCTGGAGTATGTGTGTTACAACCTGCTCAACAGCTTTAGTCAGGCTTGCACTACCTTTGTGGGACAAAACCACGGCGCGCGCCAGATCGACCGCTGCACCAAGACGCTCAAGGTCTGCCTGGTCGAAGGCGGCATCGTTGCACTCACCACCATCGTCATCATCGTAGGCTTGGGACGCGAAATCCTGGCGCTGTTCAACAGCGACCCCAACATCGTCTCGATCGGCTATATCCGCGTGTGCTCGATCTTCCCTGCCTACGCCTTTAGCATGTTCTACGAAAACATGTCCGGCTACCTGCGCGGCTTTGGCATCTCGCTCATGCCCGCCCTCATCACCATGATCTGCGTCTGCGGCATTCGCTTCTATTGGGTATTCTGCGTGTTCCCGCACTTCCGCACCTTTGCGAACATCATGATGGTCTACCCCATCAGCCTGGGCACCACGGCGTTCTTTATGGTCGTGGCGGTACTACTCTGCCACCCGGCACGCACCTATCGCGCCGCCCAAGCCAAAGCGACAGCCCGCTAAACACCGCACTCAACGCCATGCCAGTCATTAATTGACAATATGCGAGCTCATATAGTCGATAAAGTGCCTCGTGGCGATAGGCATGGTGTCCCAGCTGCGCCAGGCTGCCACTACGTCACGCGAGGGAGCGTGCACGATGGGACGCACGCGAATATCGGCCCTCATGCCCTCGACGGTACGGCGATACAGCATACTCACGCCTAGGCCCTCCTCCACCATCGCCATGATGGTGTAGTCGTCGGTCACCTCGCTCGTCACGTGCGGCGACAGCCCATGCGCCGCGAATGCATCGAGCACCAGGCTCTGTTCGCCCTCATCCAGCAGCACAAACGGCTCGGACGCCAGGTCGGCGAGCGTCACCTTTTCCTTTGCCGTCAGCGGATGCGCGGCCGGCAACAGTGCCACCAACTCATCGTGATAGACCACGCGCTTCTCGAGCCCAGCAGTAAACCCGCGTGCCGTAAAGCAAAAATCAACCACGCCATCGTGCACCCACTGGGCATTGCGCGTGTAATCGCCCTGCTTGAGGGTAAAGTGCACGCCCGGGTGCAGGGCCCCAAAGTCGCGAATCACGCGCGGCAACACGGTACGGCTCACGTTGGTAAACGTCGCAATGCGAATATCGGTCGAGGAGAGTCCCAGCAACTCCTGGCGTTTGCCCTCGAGCTCGGCCTCGGCAGTTACGATCTGGCGCAGATACGGCAGATACTGCTTACCGTCGCGCGTAAGCGAGACACCCTGCTTGCCGCGCTCGATAAGCGTGGTACCCAGCTCGCGCTCGAGCGCCTTGACGGCCTGGCTCACCGCACTTTGCGTATAGCCCAGCTCGTCCGCCGCGCCCTTAAGACTGCCGCGATCGACCACCATACAAACAATCTGATACCGCGATGCCATCGTGCCTCCACATCGATATAGCCGTAAAACGTTTTGCCAGCGCTTTTTCTAGTAGCATTAGTATTTCTTAATCATACTGAAGATACATTCGCTTTACTACATCCATATCTGGGAGCAGAATCCTTTTTGCGAAACCGTTCTGTAACAAAAGGAGTCCCATGGATCGCAAAAAAGCAATCGCGCTCTCATTTTCCGTTCCCGTTGCATGGGGCTTTTCGTACCCCCTTATGAAGATCGGCATGGACAGCATGAACGCCACGAGCATCGTTGCGCTGCGCTGCATCATCGCCTTTGCAGCTTGCATGCTGCTCTTCCACAAGCACGCGCTGCGTATCAACCGTGACGTGATGATTCGCTCCGCCATCATCGGCGCCATCATGGCAACCGAGCTCACCTGCATGTGCCTGGGCTCCAGCCTCACCTCCGCCTCCACCGCCGGCTTTTTACAGAGCCTGACGGTCGTGATCGTGCCGTTTGCCAACGCCGCCCTGCTGCGTCGCGCCCCCGAGCGCAAGGTACTCATCGGCACCGCCATCGTCACCTGCGGTATGCTGCTGCTCTCGGGTGCCGACTTTACCAGCCTGAATCCCGGCGCGATCATCATGCTGCTCTCCGCTTTTGTCTATGCCGGCCATATCATTGTGGCGAAGCGCTTTGTCGAAGATGTCGACCCGCTGGCTCTGGGCGTTTGGCAGCTGGGCTTTGGCGGCCTGTTCTCGGGCATCGCCGCATTTGCCTTTGGCGGCTTTACGCTTCCCAGCACGCCGAGCGAGGTCGCGGTCGTCGTCGCACTCGCGCTCATCTGCTCTGCCTATGGCTTTATCACCCAAACGCTCGTGCAGCCCCACGTGCCCGCCGAGACCACCGGCTTCGCCTTCTCGCTCGAGCCGGTCTGCTCCGCTGTCTTCTCGTTCTTCCTGGTCGGCGAGGTCCTGAGCCCCATCGCCTTCTTTGGCGCCGCCCTCATCCTCACCGGCGTGATGGTGGCAACCGTCGAGCTTCCGCGCCTACGCGCGCATGAACAGGCTCGTATGGCAGGAACGCCCGAGCGCGTCTCGTAGACCCCACTCTTCATACAGCCGCGGCATAAAGGCAACCGGTGCGCCTTTACAATAGATACCAACAGAGTATCTGCCATAAAGGAGCCCCATGGACACCGCAACTCGCGACCGCAACATAGCAACCTGGTTGGGCGATGCGCCGCAGCCGGTACGTGACACTACGAACCAGCTGCTCGAGCGTATCGCCCTTTTGCGTGCCGAACAGACCATCTACCCGGCACAAGACGACATCCTCAATCCCCTCGCCTACACGCCGGCCGACCAGGTCAAGGTTGTCATCTTGGGTCAAGATCCCTATCACGGACCCAACCAGGCCATGGGGTTATCGTTCTCGGTCCCCGCGACGCAAACCAAGTTGCCGCCGAGCCTGCGCAACATCTATAAGGAACTCAAAGCCGATCTGGACTGCCCCTTTCCTGCCACGGGAGACCTAACCCCATGGGCACAACAGGGCGTCCTGCTCCTCAACACTACGCTCACCGTGCGCGAGCATGCCGCCAATTCGCACGCCAAGCTGGGCTGGAGCACGCTCACCGACTATATTATCGAACGCTGCTGTCAGCTGCCCCAGCCGGTCGTCTTTTTGGCATGGGGCCGCTTTGCCCAGCAAATGGTTGAGGGCAAGCTCGACGCGATCGGCGCGGGCAAGGCAACCGGCAAGTTCTGCCTAGCTTCTACGCACCCCTCGCCGCTTTCGGCCAACCGCGCCACGGCAGAACTCCCCGCCTTTATAGGGTCGCGCCCCTTCTCGGCAGCCAATCGGCTACTCGAACAGCACGGCTCGACCCCCGTCAACTGGACTTGCCTCGGCTAAAAATCAATACATCAAAAACGCGCCCGACGGATTTCCATCGGGCGCGTTTCCTATTCGGGCCAAATAAATTGTGTGCGGCCGGCCTCGCCGCCATCGATCAGCAGGCTCTGCCCGGTCATAAACCGGTTGGTCACGCCCGCAAAGTAGATCCACTCGGCGATCTCTTGGGCGGTGGCCCAGCGTTTAAGCGGCGTGAGCTCCATAATCTGGTTCCACAGGCGCTCGTCTTCCATCACGCAACGGTTAAGCGGCGTGATAACGCCGCCCGGGTCCACACTGTTGGCGATGGCCTGCGGTGCCAGGCGGTTTGCAAGGTTCTTGGTGTAGGCGATAACGCCGCCCTTGCTGGCGGCATAGGCGGGAAACTCCGATCCCGTATGTCCGCTCGCGGACCCCACATTGACCACGGATTTGATAGTCGGCGCCGGCTTGGCGGCAAGCCCCTCTCCCACAAAGGCGTAGCGCTCGGTCACGTTGATGGTGCCACACAGGTTGGCGGCGATATCGTCGGCCGAATCCTGCGTACCGGCAACGTTTACGATTACCTGGGGTTCAAGGTCGTCTGGAAACGAGTCCGGTTCGCGGACATCAACGATCAGATGGCGGTAGCGCTCGTGCTCGACCGCCGTCGGCAGCAGGTCAAAGCCCACGACCTCGTGGCCCTCGTCCAAAAAGCGCTGCACGCACGCGGCTCCGATACCGCCCGAAGCGCCCGTGATCAAAACCCGCATACTTGCTCCTTAGGCGGTTGCGTGGCGCTCGAGGTACTCGGCGCCCACATTCTCACGCTCCCAGCCACGCACGACCTTGTAGCCCACGGGGCTCAGGAAGACCTCGCACAGCAGCTCGGCAACAGCGCCGGTCAGCGAGCACATAAGGACCTGCACCCAGGTCCAACCAAAGAACGTGTGGCTCACCACAATGGCAAAGACCAGGTTGTCGATAAACTGGCCAACACCCGTGGACACATAGGAACGGAAGGCAAAGCTCGCAAAGTTATTCTTTTTGAGCATACGGCCGAGCGACTGGTTGAGCGTGGAATTAACCACGGCAGAAACGAGCATTGCCAGCGAAGAGCCCAGCACCACGTACCAGGTGCCGCCAATGGTGGCGTTAAGGGCGCTGTTGACCTCGATCATGCCCGTGTCGTAGTAGGCGCCCCACATGCCGGGCGTGAGCGAGCATGCCCAAAAGCACAGGCTCACGGCCAGGTTGACCAGCAGCGCGAGGATAGAGATTTTGATGGATGCCTTGGCGCCAAAGCGCTTGCAGATCATGTCCTGGCACAAAAACGAAACCCAGCTCACCACAAAGCCGCAATCGAGTGCCAGATACGGCAGGCTGATGAGCTCTTTGTTGGCCAGCAGGTTCATCATGATGACGCTCACGAAAAACAGCGAAACCGTTGCCGCGGGAATGCTCCGCAACAGGACCTTGTAGTCCTCCATGACCTTCTTGATCATTATGTACTCCTTTGGTTTTAGGTTTAACGAGCAGGATATCGGACCCGAACTGCTCGGACGCCCCGGTCTTGAGACGACGGTGGGTATGATAGCCGCTCATACGGCATCAGGCAAGTAAACGGCGCGGCAGCCCCGCAGGGCCACCGCGCCGATGCGCTAAAAGGCCACGTTGCCAAACTCCGACAGGATAAGGTCGGGGTTGTGGTCAGTTGCCCAATCCACGTTCCACGGGCTCGTGAACAGCAGCAGCTTACCGCCGCGCATGTCCTCGACGCGCAGGGTGTCGCGCGTGAGCGAAAGGCCCGGGATATCGATGGTATCGGGGTCGTTCTGAATCCAGCGGATGTCCGTATAGGGCAGCGGCTGGCGGCGAACCTCAACACGATATTCGGCCTTGAGGCGGCGCTCGAGCACCTCAAACTGCAGTACGCCGACCACGCCCACGATGACGCTCTCCATGCCGGCACCAAGCTCGCGGAAGATCTGGATGGCGCCCTCCTGGGCAAGCTCCTCCATACCCTTGACGAACTGCTTGCGCTTGAGCGTGTCGACCTGCGTAATGCGAGCGAACATCTCGGGGGCAAACGTCGGGATCTGCGGATACTGCACGTGGCGCTTGCCGGAGCACACGGTGTCACCGATGCTAAAGATACCCGGATCGAACAGGCCCACGATATCGCCCGCGTACGCCTCGTCCACGATGGCGCGGTCATCGGCCATCATCGACGTGCCCGTGGCAAGCTTGAGCTTGCGGTTGCCCTGCACGTGGAAGGCGTCCATGCCACGCTCGAACTTGCCCGAGCAAATGCGCACAAAGGCGATGCGGTCGCGGTGGTTCTTGTCCATATTGGCCTGGATCTTAAACACAAAGCCGCTAAAGTCATCGCGGCAGGGATCGACCGGTTCGCTGGTGAGCGTATCGGTATAGGCGCGCGGCGTCGGGGCCAGACGCAGGAACTCCTTGAGGAAGGGCTCCACGCCAAAGTTGGTGAGCGCCGAGCCAAAGAACGCCGGGCTCAGCTTGCCGCAGGCCACGGCATCCAAGTCGAGCTCGTCGCCGGCGCCATCGAGCAGCTCGATGTCGTCCATCAGGTTCTTATGGTTCTCTTCGCCAATAAGCTCGTCCATGGAAGGATCGCCCAGCTCGGCCTCGACCTCGGCGACCTTCTTGGTGGCGTTGGCGTGGCCGTCGCCCTCAAAGGCAATGACGCGACGGTTCTGACGGTCGAACACGCCGCGGAAGTTGCGGCCGCTGCCAATTGGCCAGTTCATGGGATACGTATTGATACCCAGGACGTTCTCGATCTCTTCCATGAGCTCAAACGGATCGCGAGCCTCGTGGTCGAGCTTGTTCACAAAGGTGAAGATGGGAATGTGACGCAGCGTACAGACCTTAAAGAGCTTTTTGGTCTGGGCCTCGACGCCCTTGGCGCCGTCGATGACCATGACCGCGGCGTCGGCAGCCATAAGGGTACGGTAGGTATCCTCCGAGAAGTCCTGGTGGCCGGGGGTATCGAGGATGTTGACGCAGGCGCCGTTATAGGTGAACTGCAGAACCGAGGAAGTAACGGAGATACCGCGCTCCTTCTCGATGTCCATCCAGTCCGAGACGGCATGCTTGGCCGAGCTCTTGCCCTTGACCGAGCCGGCGGTCTGGATGCTGCCGGTATAGAGCAGCAGCTTCTCGGTAAGTGTGGTCTTACCGGCGTCCGGGTGGCTGATGATCGCGAATGTGCGGCGCGACGAGATTTCATCCGACAGGCTTGCCATGCGGATCCTTTCTTGCATTGAGTGCATTACGTCGTTGTAACCGCACTATTGTAGCCGCGAAATCCCGCTCTAGGGCGCCTATCAGGACAAATTCATCAGTTGGGGCCTGGGTAGCCGGCCCAATCCGAATTTGTCTCTTGCGTAACTGTGCATAGTGTATATATACTGTGCTTACCGGTTATATACACGTGTAGCCCATCAGCTAAGGAGCCGCTGTGGACATCATCCTATCCAATTCGAGCGACAAGCCCATCTACGAGCAAATAGCCTCGCAAGTCAAAGCTCAGATCCTTTCGGGCACGCTCGCGGCGGGAGCCAAACTCCCCAGTATCCGTGCACTCGCGAGCGATCTTGGCGTGAGTGTCATCACCACCAAGCGCGCCTACGCCGACCTGGAGCAACTCGGCTTCATCTGCACCGTGCAGGGCAAGGGCTGTTTTGTCGCCGAGGGCAACCAGGAGCTCTTGCGCGAAAACCAGCTCTGCCATATCGAAGAACTGCTTGCGAAAGCGGCGAGCCAAGCCGAAGCCCTGGGCGTTACGCGCGACAAGCTGCACGAGATGCTCGACCTGGTAGCCCCCGAAACCATGCAGTAGCCATCTGCAAGAAAGGCTATACCATGCAAAACCTTTTAGAACTCAAAGGCATCTCACGCCGTGTGAGCGACCGTTTTTCGTTGCGAGTGGTCACACTCGCCGTGGAGCCCGGCCAGATCGTTGGCTTTGTGGGCGCAAATGGCGCCGGCAAGACGACGACCATTCGCGCCGCGCTTGGGCTTATAAAGCTCGATGCCGGCGAGGTGCATCTGCTTGGACAGCGCTGCGACGCCAACGCGCCCGACGAGACGCAGCGCCACCTGCGCTCCCGCATCGGGCTTGTCCTGGACACGTGCCCCTTCCCCTCCACGCTCAAGGTGGGCCAGGTCGAGAGGCTCGTAGGCCCGGCATACCCCACGTGGAGCTGCGAAACGTTCGCCGGATTCATCGACCGATTTGGCCTCGATCCCAAGACGAAGGTCAAGGACCTCTCCCGCGGCATGGGCATGAAGCTGCAGCTCGCCTGTGCGCTCAGTCACAATGCTAAGCTGCTCGTTTTGGACGAAGCCACCGCGGGCCTCGATCCCATGGCGCGCGAGGAACTGCTCGACGAGTTGCTCGCCTTTGTCGCCGACGGCCAGCACAGCGTGCTGCTCTCAAGCCACATTACATCCGACCTCGATCGCACTGCCGACCGCGTCATCTGCATCGATAACGGCTCGATTGTGTTTGACCTGCCGCGCGAGGACATTACCGACCGAGCCGGCATCGCCCACTGCACCCAAGCACAGGCGTCCGAGCTCATGGCTTGCGTCGAAGGCGCCCGTGCCGCCCACCACGCCTATAGCGTGGACGTGCTCGTGCCCAACCGTCGCGAGGCGCTCGAGGCCTTCCCCGAGATTCCCTGCGATCGGGCAACCATTGATGACTATCTTCGCCTCATACTGAAAGGGGCTTCGAAATGAAACGAGCCTTTATGTCCGAGCTCGCCATCGTTCGCACGCTTGTCCCGAGCATTGCGGGCGTCGGCTTGTTCATCTTCGTCGTGCTGACCCTCGCCAACGCATCGGATGGCGATTCCGGTATAAGCGCCGGTGCCGGCGCCGTCAGTGCCATGTCGCCCATCATATTCATGAACTCACTGGCCGGTTTCGACAATCAAAACGGTTGGGAGCGTTATCGGGCAACGCTGCCCTTCTCGCGCAAAGACATCATCTGCGCACGCTACCTGAGCGTTATTGTCTTCTCCGCCGTCATGGCATGTGCAGCCACGCTTTTGAGTATCGTCGCCATCCCGCTCTTCAGCAGCGCGGGCATTCCTTCGACGGGACAGATCGTCTTTGAGACCACGATAGCCTCCGCCGCATCGATGCTCATCTCCCTCATGATGGTGTTTTTGGCACAGCCGCTGTTCTTCCGATTTGGACACATGGAGGCGCTGCGCTTTTCCGTCGGCCTGTTTGCCCTGCTCGGATGCCTTGCCATGGCCACGCTGAGCTCCTCCAACCCCATCAGCAACTGGCTCATGTCGATTACTGGGGCAAACCCCGATCCCGCCGTCCTCGGCTGCCTGTGCGCAGGAATTGCCGTACTGGCCCTCGTGCTCTTTGCACTGAGTTGCGCCATCAGTACCAAGGTCTATCGAGCACGCGACCTGTAGGCAAGCGCGGTATCATCGGGCATGCGCCGCAGATCTGGCGCGGTCTTTTATGAGGAGGCGCTCAACCCGTGTCGTGGGTTACAGCAGCATTTGCATCAGCTTTCTTTGCCGGCATCACATCCATTTTGGCCAAATGCGGCATCAGGCACACCGACTCCGACGTTGCAACCGCCATCCGTACTTGCGTGGTGCTCGTATTTGCCTGGGCAATGGCGGGCATTTCTGGATCCATCGGAGCAATCGGCACCATTCCCGCCAAAGCCTGGCTATTCCTCACCCTCTCGGGACTCGCCACCGGCGCCTCGTGGATCTGTTACTTTAAGGCGCTCAGCATCGGAGACGTCAACAAGGTTGTACCCGTCGACAAGATGAGCACCGTGCTCGCCGTGCTGATCGCCATAGTGCTTTTTGGTGAGACAGGCAACCTGGCGGTCAAGCTCGTGGGAACCGCAGTTATCACGCTCGGCACGTTTTTGATGATCGAGAAAAAGCAGTCCGTCGGCGCAGGGCAAAAGCAAGACCGAGCCTGGCTCGCTTACGCCCTCGGCGCCGCCGTGTTCGCGGCACTCACCTCCGTCCTCGCCAAGATCGGCATCGAAGGTGTCGAGTCAAACCTGGCCACGGCAATCCGCACCTGTGTGGTACTTGTTATGGCATGGGCAATCGTGGCTGTCAAGGGAAAGCTGGAGCAGGTCGCGCGCATTGACCCGCGCGAACTCGCATTTCTTGCGGCATCGGGCATTGCGACCGGCGCGTCGTGGCTGCTGTACTACTACGCCATCGCTGCAGGCCAGGTGAGCGTCGTCGTGCAAATCGACAAACTATCGATTGTCGTATCGGTGCTGTTCGCACGACTGGCCTTCAACGAAAAGCTGTCGCATCGAAGCGCCATCGGCCTTTTCCTCATCGTGCTGGGCACCGCCGCGCTCGCGATTTGGAAGTAGCGTCGGTGCCAGGCGAGATTCAGTCCACCCGCAAATCCGTGACACAGCGCCCACACCGGGCTTGAGATGTTTGTATTGCCCGCGCGCTACCGTGCTACTTGCGCAGCGGCTTGGGCAGCGGAATGCCCGCCGCGATGACGGCGGCGATGATCATGCAGACGATGCCCTTGAGTGGGAAGCACATGAGCAGCAAGCCCACAACCATGACCGGCTGACGCATAACGGCGCCCATCGTCGAGGCCGTGCAGACGGCGACGCAAAAGACCGGATCGGCGCCGGTGAGGATGGCAAGGCCATAGCCCAGGCTCACACCCGAGAAGATAACCGGGAAGAAGTGGCCGCCACGCCAACCAAGGTTGATGAGGGCGGGCGTCAGCATGGCCTTAACAAGACCGGTCGCGATAAGCACGCCGGCGGGAATGGTCAGATAGGTCTCCATGAGCACGTCGGCTTGGGTCTCGCCGGCAAACATGGTGTAGGGCAGGACCGTGCCACAGATGGCGAGCGCCAGACCGGCCAGCATGGCCTTGACGACAGGGCGCTCCCCTATGGCGTGGGCCAACGCCTCGCTCGCGTGCTCCGAGACAAAGTACAGCCAGCCGCAGGCCGTACCGATGAGTGCCAGGGGAATAAGCCAGGCAAGCTCAAGGTTGCCCACCCGGGCAGCCTCGAACCTCGGCATACCCATACCGCCGCCCATGAGTTGGCCGAGCAGTAGATAGGTGCCCAGGCCGCCGGCAATCGCGATGCCGTAGACCACGGTCTTTTGCGCCTTGGGCAGTTTGATGGTGATCTCGTCGGATTCGGAGTCTCCATCGTCGTCGGCGCCCTGGCCGTCAGCGCTACCGGCGAGCGGCGCCACAAAGCCAAAGACGGGCGCGGTGAAGAGCGCCGTCAGGGCGGCCTGGATGCCCAGCAGCGTGAGCTGCCTAAACTCGACGCCAAAGCGACGCATGCGGTCGCCGACCCAGCTGCACAGGCCCGCGATAACGCCGGTCAGGCCGGCCTCCGGTCCAATGCTTCCGCCAAACAGCAGCGGCAGCAATGCCGCAAGCGAAAGCTTGCCCAGGTTGTCGTACGGGTAGCAACCGTCCTGTTTAACCTTGGCCATCACCTGGTTAAGGTCGTCGGTCTTGGTGCCCGTCATCTTTTCGTACAGACCGATCAGCAGGCCGCCCAGCAAGCAGACAAAAAACGGGTACGGCAGAAAACCGAACGGGCCGCTCGCGAGCTCAGGCGAAGCGACGCCCAGCGCGTGCGGAATCTCGGTCCACAGATAGTCGACACCGTGCTCCATCGCAAAAAAGAACAGCCAGACCGCGGCGCCTGCGAACGCACCGGTCACGGCAACGCTAACTAAAAACAGCGCACGGTTTTTGGGTTTTGCAAGACTATCCATCGGGACCTCCCGTGGTCAAATTCGGCAAAGATACGTTTTATTGTAGAGCGAGCGTTGCCCGAACGAGCCAACCGTCTGCGCCGCAAACGGCACCATTGGGAGTCATAGTGGGGCAGGCTCAAGACTTATCCGTTGATAATCGAGGCAATCTCGCGCAAATCGTCGGCAAAGTAGATGCCGTGCTGGCGCCTCGGGCTCGAAAGCCCTTTATCAATCATGTGCTCGAGCAACGCCTTAAGATCGTTGTAGTAGCCCCCAAGGTTGTACAGAATGCACGGCGCATCGAGATGCCCCAACGACACGGCGGACATGACCTCGGCAATCTCCTCGAGCGTACCCGTCCCACCGGGAAAGGCGATGAACGCGTCACCGAGCTCAATCATCTTGGCCTTGCGTTCGGCCATGTCACTCGTCACGATAAGGTCGTCGATACCGTCATGTTGAAACTCGGCCTCGATAAAAAAGCTCGGCTCCACACCGGTCACGTGTCCGCCGGCATCGAGCACGCTATCGGCGAGCGCGCCCATCAGCCCCGACTTGGACCCGCCGTATACCAGCGCGTGGCCGTTGGAGCCAATCCATGTGCCGAGCTGCTGCACCGCAGGCAGAAACGCCGGGTCGTTACCGACGCTGGCGCCCAGGTATACCGTGATATTCATATTCAGCCCCCTTGTTGTGACGCGCGGCGCCCGCCCTAGCGTTGGCGTCGGCGATATTCGCGCACGCGGCGCGACAGGTCGGCGAGCTCATCGCGATCGAGCTCTTCCAGATGCTCAAGATCGTCCATAAAGCGCGCCATGGTGTCCTTTTGGCGCATCTTGATGAGCGTATTGCAGTAGTTCACCGCCACGCCCGCGAGCATGGCGATGTAGAAGATGCTGATGACGCTCAAAACGACGGTGATAGCGCGGGCAACCGGCGTTTCGGCCGGGATATCGCCAAAGCCGATCGTCGATACGGTCTCAAAGCTAAACCAGAGGCCATCGCCAAACGTAAGGGTCGCAGGGTCGGACAGCCAGACGGCCGTCGAGCACAGCAGGTAGAAGATAAGGAACAGGCCGGTGATGCGCGCAAAGCCAGCCTGGCGCAACACGTCGGCAAGCGTCCTCAACTTGTTCATCGCGACCCCTTTTCCCAAGCGTCCAATCATGTTCGTTCGGTATTGTCCCACACTCGGCACTCGAGAACGCTCCTTTTGTGCTGGCAGAAAGGGACTGTCCCCAACCGCCGGCACATAAGGAACGTCCCTAAGTGCCAACTCCGGCAAAGAGTGTCCCCGGCGACTAGTCGTTTAAGAACGTCCCCAATGACTACTACAACTGCCGGACAGATTGGGAACGTCCCTAAGTGCCGGATGTTAGGCAAGCTGAGCTGGTATCCTTATGCGGTATTATCTCGACTCGATAGGATTGCCTGTGAAACCTTCCGCCGTCCTTCGCTTAGCCCTATATCGCACCCTAGCCGTCGCGCTTGCTGCGCTCACACTACTGAGCGCCGTCATGCCCACCCCAGCCTTTGCCGCCGACTCCGACCAGCAGGTCAAGACGGTCCGCGTTGGCTGGCTCGTCAACAACAAAGGCTTCCAGGAAGGCACGCCGGGCGAGCGCCTCTCGGGATGGGGCTACGAGTACCTCCAGACCCTCTCGTATTACACAAAGGGCTGGCAATACGAATACGTTAGCGGCACCTTCTCCGAGCTTATGGACATGCTCGAGGCAGGCGAAATCGACCTCATGCCCAACATCTCGTATTCGGCAGAACGCGAGCAGAAGCTGCTCTTTTCCTCGAACCCCGAGGGCACCGAGCGCTACTACATCTACGCCAGGCCCGACCGCGACGACCTGGCCAAGGGTAACCCCCAGGCGCTCCAAGGCCTCACCATCGGCTGCAACTCTGGCGTTATGCAAACTATCGTCGGCCAGCAGTGGCTCGCCGACGAAGGCGTTACCTGCACCTATAAAGAAATCGACACCGGCAGTGCCCTCTTTGAGGCGCTTGCAGACGGCGAGGTCGACGCCGTCATCATGAACGACACCATTTCGTCGCCCGATGCGTCACCCATGTTCTACGTAGGCTCGAGCGACTACTATTTTGCCGTTCCCAAAAGCCGCCCTGATCTGATGAACGACATCAACGCCGCCATGACGACCATCGCCCGCGATAACCCGCGCTATAACGAGGAAGTCAAATCGAGTTACTCGACCCAAAACAGTGGCTCGTCATCGCTCACCGGCCCCGAGACCACCTGGCTCAAAGAAAACGGCAATACCATCACGATCGGCTATCTTAAAAACCAACTTCCCTACTGTACGCAAAATGACGACGGCGAGATGGAAGGGTCGCTCGCCTCGCTTGCAACGACGTTGCACGACAAGTTTGGCATTACGGTCAAAACAATCGCACTCTCGAGCAACAAACAAATGATCAAAGCCCTTTCCAACGGGACCATCGATGTCGCCCTGCCGTTGTTTCGCGACTACTGGCTCGCCGAGCAGACAGGGGTCATCCAGTCAAACTCGATGGGAACGGTTTCGCTGACCGCCATTCACAGTGGCAAAAACCTGAACAGCGACCTTAAGAACATCGCTTGTACAAAGAGCACAATCGTTAACCGTTTTGAGCTCGAAAGTCTCTTTCCGAACGCAACGGTAACCGAGTATTCGAATGACGGCGAGGTGCTCAAAGCCCTCGATGAGGGGAAGGCACGTTGCATCATTGTCCCCAGCACGCGCCTGGAAACTCTCCGCGACATCTACGACATCGAGGATTTCGAAACACAGGAACTCACCAACACGGCACAACTATCGTGTTTAATTTCGCGCGGCAAGCCCGAGCTGCTGGGAATCATCAATAAGGGCATCGTCAATGCAGGTGAATCGCTCTCTGCAAACAGCTATTTCCCCACATCGTACTCGGCGCAAGAATCGGATGCGTTCCGACTTCTCTACCGCAACCGCATCGTCATTGCGGCAGTCGTCATTTGCATTTTGCTCACCGGCATCGTCATCCTTGTCTGGTCGCTTTACCGCGCACAGGAGGAACGGCAGAAAGCCGATGCCGCCAACGCCGCCAAAACCGCTTTCCTCACGCGCATGAGCCACGACATCCGCACGCCGCTCAACGGCATCCTGGGCCTTATCGAAATTGAGGAATTGAGAGAAGGCGACATGCAGGTCGCCCGCGAAAGCCGCGCCAAGGCGCGCGTTGCCGCCAATCACCTTCTGTCACTGATTAACGACATCCTCGAGATGGGCAGGATCGAGGAGCGCAAAGTGACGCTCGAGCACGAATCATTCAACCTTAAAGAGCTGTGCGACAATGCGCTCGTACTGTGCAAGCTCCGCGCATCGGACCGCGGCATAACCATGCTCGACACCAGCGAGCCCTACGCTGTCGACCAATATATGATCGGCAGCCCCACCCATATTCGGCAGATCCTTGTCAACCTGCTCGACAACAGCATCAAGTACAACAAGCACGGAGGCACCGTCACGTTCTCATCGACCATCAAACCGGTCGACGACGAGCACGCCGTGTTTTGCTTTAGCGTCTCGGATACCGGCATTGGTATGACATCCGAGTTTTTGGCACACATTTACGAGCCGTTTGCCCAGGAAGGCGACGGTGCGCGCAGCAAGTTCCAAGGAACCGGCATTGGCATGTCTATCGTCAAATCGCTCATCGATATGATGGGCGGCACGATTGAGATTTCGAGTGAGGTTGGCGTGGGAAGTACGTTTAACGTCCAGATTCCGCTCGAGATCGACAAGAACCCTCAGGCAAAAGAACGTACGGACGAGCAGGCATACAGTTGCTCGCTTGCAGACATGAACGTTCTTTTGGCAGAAGATAACGAGCTCAATGCCGAGATTGCCCAGGCTCTGCTCGAAAGCGAGGGCATCGTCGTAACTCGCGCCGCCGACGGCAACGAAGCGGTCGACCTATACGTTGGCCGTCCCGCGGGTAGCTTCGATGCGATTCTAATGGACATCATGATGCCGGGCATGGACGGCTACGAGGCAACCCGCGCGATCCGCCTGAGCGAAAAGGCCGATGCGGCCGACATCCCCATCATCGCGCTCACCGCCAACGCCTTTGCCGAAGACGCCAAGGCGGCACACGACGCTGGCATGAACGCCCATCTGCCCAAACCGCTCGACTTTAACAAGCTCAAAAACATACTCGCCTGTATCAAGAAAAACGGGGCTGTTTCGCTATAGTTTGTGCTCAACCACCATGCGCAGTAGAAAGGAAGCCAACGATGTTTAGGCCCTTACGTCGAAAGAAACGCGCCATCACCGACGAGGAAGCGCGCGAACTGCTCGCTACCTGCAAGCGCGGCGTCTTTGCCGTCAACGGCGATGATGGCTACCCCTATGCCATTCCCGTCAACTACTTCTTTGACGCCGAGCACGACAAGATTTATTTCCATGGCGCCAAAGCCGGCCACAAGGTCGACGCACTCAAGCGCGATGACAAGATCTGCTTTACCGTTTACGGCAACGAGTGGTACAAGGACGGCGACTGGGCTCCCTACGTTATGAGTGCCGTTGTCTTTGGTCGTTGCCGTCTGGTAGATGAGACACCTGCGTTTATCGAGGACAAAGTCCGCCAGCTCGCGCTTAAGTACTACCCCTCTGCCGAAGAAGTTGAAGAGGAAATCGCCAAAGACATCAAGGGCGTCCAACTCTACGAGATTTCGATTGAGCATCTTTGCGGCAAGCAGATCCATGAAAAGTAAGCCCAAAAACAGGTCCTGCAAATAGCAAAATGGCTCGGTTCCAACCAGTATTGGAACCGAGCTATTTGTTTATGAAGCGTCGGCGGCTATGTGCGCAAGCGCCTCAACGAGATCCTGAGAACTCACGGGTTTGCTCAGATGCGCGTTCATGCCCGCCTCGCGCGAAAGCCTACGGTCGTCGGCAAAGGCATTGGCGCTCACGGCGATAATCGGCGTGGTCGCGGCGTCCTCGCGATCGAGCGCTCGAATCTGACGCGTGGCCTCAAGGCCATCGATGCCGGGCATCATGATGTCCATCAATACCACGTCGTACTCGTGCGGCGCGCTCGCGGCAAACGTCTCGACGGCAGACTCGCCATCTTTAACATGTGTCACGACGGCACCGGCGCGGTCGAGCGTAAACTGTGCGATCTCGGCATTCAGGTCGTTATCCTCTACGAGCAAAACACGCAGGCCCTGGATCACGTCGCTGTCGCCTGCATCCACGCGAACTGCCTGGGGAATCTCGGAACTCTTGCACTTCTCAAACGGCAGGCAAATGGTAAACGTCGTCCCCCGCCCCAAGGCGCTCGTAAAGCTCATGGTTCCGCCCATAAGCTCGACCAACTGTTTGGCAATAGACGCGCCCAGGCCAGTTCCCGATGAAGCGCCTTCCACCTGCTGTTCCTCGCGGCTGAACGGCTCGTAGAGGTGCTGTTGAAACTCCTCGCTCATGCCAATGCCGTTATCGGCGATCGTGTATTCATAGACGGGGACACCGTCCACCGGCTCCACCTCGCGGCATGTCAGGCGAACATAGCCGCCCTGGCGGTTGTACTTGACGGCATTACCGGCAATATTGAGCAACAGACGCTTGAGGTGCGTCACGCTCACCCGGGCATAGGGATGATCAAGAGTCCGTTGGTCGCAGATAATTGTCACCAGGCGCTCCTCGGCTTGGCGCTCCAGAATATCGCACACCTCACGGTTGAGGGCCACCATATCTGTAGGCACGAGATTCAGGTCGACCTGCCCGCTCTCCAAGCGGCTCATATCGAGTGCCTCGTTCGCAAGGTCGAGCAACAGTCCCGACGCCGTCCAGATCTTTGAGCGGCACTCAGTCTGCTTTTGCAAGTCGTCCGCGTTGGCATTGCCCACCTCGACCATACCGCGAATGCCGTTGATGGGCGTGCGCAGGTCGTGACTCATGCGACGCAGGAACTCCGTCTTTGCAGAGTTGGCAGACGAAGCTTCGCGCGCCGCTTTTGCCAGTTTGTCGCCATAGTCGCGCTCCTGCAGCAACAGGTCGGCAAAGCGTTGGCTCTCGGCGCGGCGGCGCACCAACACAACAGTGGCTATAACACCGCCGTAGAGTGCCAACACGCTGGCAACAACAGCGGCAACAACCTCAAAGTAACGCTGCGCGGGAGCATAGGTGTACACGTAAAAATCGCGCGCTTTACCAAATGTGCCCAGATACCACTCACCGCTGTCGTTAACCAATCTGACCTTACCAGCCAGGCAACGCTCCTTAATGCCGTTGACAACGATGGCATCCGTCGCAGGCAAATCGAACACGCCTGACACGGCGGGCTCAACAGCGTTGGTCGCAACGACCTTACCGTCGTTTTCGATCACGATATTGCCGCTATCGATGGTCTCATAACCATCGAGCAAGCTCTGCAACTTGAGCGTATTGCTCGCGACCGCCTTGGCGCTCTGGTGCCTCACCGCGACAACGATGCCCTCACCGTCCCGCCGGGCCACGCAGCCAATGTCTGCGACCGAATCGTCCGCAAGCGTAATGCGAGCGGTATAGGACTTAAGCGGATGGGCTGCCACCTCCAGCACAGGCGCCTCTTTGAGATTCGCGGCGAGCGACTCGTAGCCCACGTCATCCTTCGAGGACTCGGACACCAAGTTGCCCGATGCATCCGTTACGATCAGCGCTGTCACATTAAACTGGTCAGCATATTGCTCCAACGTAGCGTTATCCACCGAGCCGTCGCGCTCCATATCGCGCGCCGCCTCTCCGGCGATCTCCATAACGCGAATCAGGTTTTTGGTCGCATAGGCGCTGTTGAACGCATCGTAGGAAAGGCTCTGTGTCGCCACGTAATCGACAACGTCGGCAAAGCGCTGCTCGGCCTGAGCTGTCGTGTAGGCGTAGCTCGTCACGCCGGCAACAATCGAGAGCGCTATCCCCAACAGGACGACGATGAGCCATTCCCGTGCCGAACGATCGCCCCGCTCCTGAGCGGTGTGGTCGGACGCATCAATCATGACAGGCCCTCCACATTCAAAAAGGGCGAAGGGTCATCAAAATACTTTGACACCAGGCGCTCCATGGTGCCATCGGCAAGCATTTCTTGGTAGGCATGGGTGAGCTTAACGTCGATGCCGCGTGTGTCGTTGATATCGAAAGCGGTGCCCAAACCAACCTCTAGCAGCGGCTCAGACAAAATGCGATACGTCACGCCATAGTCTTTTTCGTAGGTGAGCAGCGAGGACTCATGCGCGGCGATGGCGTCGACTAGGCCCTCGACAAGCGCCGGGTTCAGGTACGAGCGGTCCGAAAAGCTGTAGAGCTCCTTAATCTGCGGAACGTTTTCATTGGTGTGATTGAGCAGAATCGATTCGGGCTTGGTGGTGGACTGGACCGCCACGACCCTACCCTCAAGATCGGCAAGCGTGTAGATATCGCTTTCGGGATCGACAGCAACCACCTGTCGGCTCGCAAGGTACGGCCCCGCCCAGCGATACTCGCCTTCGCGGCCCGTCATACTAAAGCTGCCCATGACGCAATCGAGCTCGCCGCTCGCCAGCAGCTCTTTCTTCTTTTCCCAGTCGATCAGCTGGTACTTTGGCTTGTAGCCAATGCGGCCCAAAGCCTCGGTCAAAATATCGACATCCGGCCAACAATATCGCCGTACTCGTTGCTATACACAAACGGTGGATAGAGGTCGCTGCCAACGTTGAGCGTCTTAAGGTTGTCGTCTTTGACCTGCGAGGCGGCTGCGCCTTCTGATGCAGACGCCGCGGCCCCATCATTCAACCCGGAACAGCCAGCTATCGCCACGACAAAGGCGCCCACCACTGCAAGCGCAACAAACAACGATATGGCGGCCGAGCGACGAGGTCTTTTCATCGAGCTCCAGACGATCCTGTTTACAGACTCAAGAGCTGAATAATAGCAGACAAAACCGCGCTTGCGCTCAATGGTTACAGATGCTTTACCATACGGGGCCTTCCAGCCAATCTGGCAGACAGCCCCGCATGCAGCGCTCACTTACCGTGCATTAAAAACGTAGCGGTCCAAGCGGTCGCACGCCTCCCTTACACGCGAAAGCGGCAGCGCCAGATTCACGCGAATGTGGCAAGGTCCATGGAATGGACGGCCGTCCTGATAGCCCACGCCCACACGCGCCCCCTCGTCGAGCAGCCACTGAATATCGTGCCCATGCACGCAGCACCACTCCGTGCAGTCCAGGAACACCATATAGGTGCCCTGCGGGCGCGAATAGGACACGCCCTCAAAATGCTCGTCCACGTAATCGCAGAAGTAGTCAATGTTGCCCTCGATAACCTCGTTGAGCTCATCGAGCCACTCGTAGCCCTGCGGCTGGTAGGCGCCGATAAGCGCATGCATCGAAAGGACATTCATCTCGTTGTAGTGGGTCTTATTGGACACGGCGCACACGCGGTCGCGCAGCGTCTCGTTATAGATGATGTGGTAGCTGCCGACCAGGCCCGCCAGGTTAAACGTCTTGCTGGGCGCATAGAGGGCGACCGTGCGCATGCGGGCATCCTCGCTCACCGACTGCGTCGGGATATGCTTGTGACCGGGCAAGATGATGTCGGACCAAATCTCGTCCGAAATCACCACGCAATCGTGCCGGCGATAGATGTCCATGGCGCGCTCGATCTCGTCGCGCTCCCATACGCGGCCACAAGGATTGTGCGGCGAGCAGAACACCGCGGCGTGGATGTGGTTTTGGGTGAGCTTGCGTTCCATGTCCTCAAAGTCCATGCGCCACACGCCCTGGTCGTCGAGCTTAAGCGGGCTGTGGACAATGCGATAGCCCGCGGCTTCGATGGACTTGGTAAAGCCGATGTAGGTAGGGCTGTGGACCAGCACCGCATCGCCCGGCTGGACATACGCCCGCAGGGTCGACACGACACCGCCCAGCACGCCGTTTTCGTAGCCGATATGCTCCGGGAGCAGACCCTCGACGCCATTACGTCGGCTCTGCCATTCGATGATGCGGTCGAAGTACTCGTCGCGCGGATCGAAATAGCCAAACATGGGATGCTGGGCGCGCTGAATGATGTGCTCCTGGACCGTGGGCACCGTGGCAAAATTCATGTCCGCCACCCACATGGGGATGCGGTCGAAGCCCTCGTCGGGCGCGTTCGGAGCCATGCCAGGGATCTCGCCCCAGGAGTCAACGGCGATGGCGTCCATGCCGTGGCGGTCGATAAGCGAAGTAAAGTCGTATTTCATGCTGAGCTCCCGTGCAAAGCGGATTGTTTTGATAGGCGTTATTGTCCACCAGCGTGGGCGATTTTGGCACGGGGTTTGGCGTTGAATTTGGCGAGCGCCATCGAATGGCTGGCTAGTCCCGCGCGTCGTTGACGGCGGTTACCGTCAACTTGGATCCGTCAACCGTAAAGGATATGTCGAGCCCAGCGTAAGCCAAGTGGTAAATGCGGTTTGGCTCGTGCTTGCTACCCGCGCGGCGCGGATCTTGGCGAAGGACCTCGACCAACCCGGGGAGCTTCGTGGGCGGGACCATCTCCTGCAGCGCTTGCGGGAAGTCAACGTCGAGCTCTTGCCACGGCGCATCCTCAATCCAGCCGCCGGTCGCATCCGAGTGGCAGTCCGCAAACGGAATGTAGGGCTTAATGTCGTAGATGGGCGTGCCGTCACGCAGATCGGCCCCTAGCACATGGATGATGGGGCCATCGTCGGTAAGCCCGACATGATCGAGTTTGACGCAGGTAAGCCCAATGGGATTAGGTCGAAACGGGCTGCGCGTGGCAAATACGCCCACGCGCTCGGCTCCACCCAAGCGCGGCGGACGCACGGTCTTCGACCACTTGGCGTTGGTGCCGGACCTATCCTGTGTCTTGGCATCGGCGGCGATGTCTTCGGCCGCGCCGCCGGGTGTTCCGTTTTCAAAGCGCCAGAGCAGCCACAGGTGAGAGAAGGAGTCCAGACCCTCAACTGCCGCGCTGGAGGCAAATTCCGGCTCAAAGACGATGCGTCCCTCAAGATGGGGCGCCAAAAAGCTGTTGCGCGGGATGCCGAACTTTTGCGGCAGGTCGGTATGTATGTGTGCAATAGGTTTCATGCCGGTCATTGTACGGCATGAGGGCATGCGCGATGCGCGTAATCCCTCACCGCGACCGCCCCTTTTGCAACCAACGGTTGCTTGGAAGGGCGTCGGCCGCCGCGTATGCTTAAGCCAACAAGCAGCAGAAAGGAGCCGTTATGGCCTTTGCAGAAAAACTCATCGCCGTCCGTCGCGCCAACAACCTTACCCAAGAGCAGCTTGCCGCCAAGCTCTATGTCACGCGCCAAGCCGTCAGCCGCTGGGAGCGCGGCGAAGTCACCCCGGGCATCGACATGATGAAGCTCATTGCCGCCGTAACCGGAGAACCGCTGTCCCACCTGCTCGAAATGCCCGAGCACTATTGCCAGAGCTGCGGCATGGTGCTCACACCCGACGACTGCGGCACCGATGCTGCGGGCACCGCGACCGATCATTACTGCAAGTGGTGCTACGACCACGGCAAGTACACCTACGACACTACGATGGAGGCAATGATCGAGGATTGTGCCCCGCGCCTGGCACAAAACACCGGTATGTCGCTCGACGAAGCTGTCTCGCTCATGGGCGCCGTGCTGCCGCAACTGGAACGCTGGCGCGCCGTGCAAGAAAACGAGGAGCGCTACGGCGCCGAAGCGCGGGCGCGCTATGGCGATGAGGCTATCGATGCAGCAAACGAAACGTTACTGGATATGGATCCTCAGACATGGAACGACATGAAGGAACTTGAACGCGCTATTCTGGGCCAGCTCTCGATTGCCATGAGCGACGGCGAACCGGATGGAAGCGAGGCTCGCAAGCTTGTCGCGATGCATCGTCGCTGGATTGCTCTCAACTGGGGATGCGAGCCCCAAGACGAGGCGTACTTGGGCCTCGCCCACGGCTATCTTGCCGACCAGCGCTTTGTTGACTACTACGACAAGCCCTGCGGCACCGGCGCCACGGCGTTTCTGGTACAGGCAATCGAGTCGTCGTTGACGCGTGCATAGACCGCGGCGGCTTTGGGTATTTCAATCGAAACCTCAACCGATTGGAGACCTATGGCTACTGATCACGAGCTCGCGCTCTACGTTATGACCGGCTGCCCGTATTGCATAAAGGTCAAGCGTTTCCTGGCCGATAACGGCGTGACCATCCCCGAGCGTAATATCTCGACCGATTCCGATGCCGAGCAGACGCTCATCGCCGTCGGCGGAAAGCGCCAAGTTCCCTGCCTGTTCATTGACGGCACGCCACTCTACGAGTCGGGCGACATCATCGCGTGGATACAGAAGAACCTGCTCTAGCGTTCTATTGCGGTCGGCCGGCCCCAACGCACAAACCCATACGGCACAAACATGTACGTCAGCATCCAAAGTCGATATTTTTCGACATCTTTGGATGCTGACGTACAGCTATTTGTGGGCAGTCGTTGGGGACGTTCTTAAATGACTAGTTACTTGTATTTTTGTCTACAAAATTGTATACAAAAAGAGAAGCCGCCTCATGGAGCTCATCGCTCGATGTTGCCCCGATCGGGATGGTTACATCATTTACCACGCCCTTGTCCCTCCTACGCGCAAGGTGCTCAGGGAAATCGGAATCGATCGATAGGAGGCGCTATGGACGCTAAACAGCTCGAAAAGATGATGGGGTTTGCTCCCGGTGAGCTAGAAAAAGCCGCAGCGGCATACGAAAAAGATGAGTGGCCGAAGGGCCACACCGTCAAGTTGGGAAGGCCGCCGATTTCCGATGAACCAAGCGTTGTTTTATCGGCACGTGTGGGCGAATCGGTTCTTGAAGCATTTGACGCAAAGGCAAAGCGCCATGGGCAAACGCGCACGGAGCGACTCAGGGAACTCATTACACTCGATGCAATGATTGCCTAGTCCCCTGCCGAACCAAACATGTACGTCAGCATCCAAAAACGATTTTTTTCGACATCCTTGGATGCTGGCGTACAGTTTTTTGCATGGGTCCGGCACAGGCGATCCGTTCTTCTCCGTCCCCAAGGGATCATTTAGCCACAAAAGCGGGCGATGGGCGCAAGCTGCTGCTCGCGAAAGACACGGTCGACAGCGGCACGGTATTCATCGACCTTTTTGGTCTTGCGTACGAGTTTGTGAACGGTCGCGGGATCGGCGAAGGCGCATTTGGCGTAGAACCACCACTCCTTCATGCGAAAGACCGCGTTGCCCCCAATCTCGTCCGCATAGGCCGCAAACAGCATGTCATGGAAGCGTTGCAGCTCAGCGGCGGTAGCGGCAGGGTCGCCCTTAACCATGCGAGCCAGCGCGGGATTCGCAAGCAAGCCGCGCCCCAACATTACGTGGCGTGTTCCGGGATAGGCCTTCACCAGCGCATCCATGTCCTCAAGATCAAAGATGTCGCCGTTATAGGCCACGGGGAACGGCGCCCGTTCCAGCGTCTCGCCGTAAAACTCTTTGCGCGGTGAGCCCGTATAACGGTCCTTTTGCACGCGCGGATGCACGATCAATTCCGCCAGCGGCATTCGGCAATAGAGGTCGAGCACGCGCTCGTACTCGTCATCGCATTCGAGCCCCAGTCTGGTCTTGACCGACACCGGCAAGGGCGAGCGTTCGCACACGTCGCTCAAGAACACCTCGAGCTCATCCAAATTGCGCAGAAAGCCCGAACCCTTGCCCTTCGCGACCACCGTTCCCGAAGGGCAGCCAAGGTTGAGGTTGACCTCGCGGTAACCCATATCGGCAAGCACCTGCGCCGCCCACACAAACTCGTCCGCATTCTTGGACATCAGCTGGGGCACCACGTTAAGTCCCTGGTTGTTGGCAGGATCGACCTCTTTAAACGCCTTGCCGCCAAAGCGATTGCCCACCCGCGGCGGCGGCAAAAACGGCGTGTAATAACAATCGAGCGCGCCGAAGCACTCCGCATGCACGCGACGGAACACATGCCCGGTAATCCCCTCCATAGGGGCCAGCGATAAATACATCAACATCCATTCTCAAATCAATGTGACAAAGGGACTGTCCCTTTGCCACATAATACGCCCACCGAGGGCGGGGGTTCTCTATACTGAGTCACATATGACGGTATCGCGCCAAAGGAGAACGCCGTGACCACGTCGCAGATATCCCTGCTCGCGCTCATCTTGGTTGGGGGCATCGGCATCCTGCTTATAGGAGCGGGCATGCTCATGAAGGCCGCCGCCCGCAAGAAAGCCAAGACCTGCACCGCCGTGACCATGGGAACGGTCATCGACCATCGCTTTATGGGCGAAGGCAGGATGTATCCCGTTTTGGAATACACCGTCAACGGCACGCAATACCGCGCGACAAAACAATTCCGCGGCATAAAGACCAAAAGCTTGTCGGGGCTCCCCATCCGCGCGCAAGCCGCCGCCTACGAAGACCCCAAGGGCTGGCTGCACGTACAGACGGGGCCCATCGCCCGCCTAGACATCCTCGCGGAGCAGCTTTGGCCCCTCGGTAGCCAAATGACCGTGTACTACAACCCCAGCAACCCAGGCAAAAGCTATGTCGAACGCCCCATCGTGGGCAACTTTGCCACGCTGATGTTTAACATCGCAGGCTTTCTGCTCATCGCAACGGGCATCTTGCTCTATTTTCTTATCCAGCGCTAGCTCAAACTGATGCGCCCCGCGCCCTGCGCGCCGCAACGACCGCCACGACACCAAGGACCAGCCATGGCAACACTTTCCGAACAAGAACGCAAGCGTATCCAGCGATATTGCATCTGCCCCAAGGTTGCCGGTACGGCGCTTGCCATGGCGTTTGTGCTGCCATTTTTGATCATTCCCTTCGAAATGATTGACGATATCGTCTTCCATCACGAAGGCTTCCAAGAAACGGGCATGATAGCCGCCCTGGTGCTCACCGCCGTCGAGCTCGTCATCTTCTGCTATTGCGCGCTCGCGCCGCGCTTTGGCATGCGCGGCAAGCAGTGGAAAGAAATGCAGCGCCGACTCGCCGTCGAGCAGTCCGAGAAAGACCGCTCGGCACAAATCGCGGGCGTTATTGGCACGCAGGCCGCCGCGCGCCTACTCAAGAACAGCGACAACGAGACCGCGCGCAACCTGGGCGGCGCGGCAGAAGTCGCCGCTGCCGTTGGCGCCGTCGCCACTGCAGCTGACGTGCTTACCGAGAGCTTCGCTAACGCAAAGGCCATGGCAGAGGCCTGCGGCGTGCCTATCCCCCGTGCAAAAAAGTGGATCGTCGCGCTTGTGGCACTGCCCCTCGCAATCGTGTGCGGTGCCTATATCCCGCAGCTGGCGCAGGGAAACATCGAGATGCAACAGAACGCCGCGGCCGCGGCCGAGCAGATCGCCATCGCCCGCAAGGCATTAGAGCCCGCATGCGAGCACGTGTCCGCCGATGACCCCTACGAGCGATATCAAGATTACGGCTATCATGTCCGCGGCTATCTGCACGAAGGCGACTCCGACGCCCAGAAGACCTATACGTATCTGGACTTTGACAACAAGGGGACGCTCAAGGAAGTGAGCTACGCGGCAGAGGTCGACCCCAGCGCGAGCCTCGAGGATAACCTTGCCCGCATCGAACGCGAGCTTGACGAGCTTTCCTCTGCCGTTCAAACCGTTGACGTCAAGACGGTGAGCCCCGAGCTCTTGGCACCGCAGAAACTCCCCGAAGAGTTTAGGCAGGCATTTTTGAACGGCTCACTCTACGAGAGAATCTCTATCAGGACGAGTGGCGACCTCATCAAAACGTATTACTCGTTTGATACGGATCCCGAGGACGAGTTTGACGAGTACACCCATCCAAGCGTCCGTATTACGCTGATGGGCAAAACGAGCTAGCCACCCAATGTGACAAAAGGACTGTCCCTTTGTCACATTCCATGAAAAAGGGCACCGGCGTTAGCCGATGCCCTAAAGCTGCTGCAGATTAACTCCTACAGCGTATGACTAAGACGAATCGAACTATTCGTCCCAAGAGAGGCTCTTACCAGTCTTCTTTGCCAGCAGCAAGAACAGACCGATGATGACGTTGCATGCAATACAGAAGATGAAAACGCCCTGGAAGGAGCCGACAAGCTCGTATACCTTCATCATGACGGGCATGCCAAAGGCGCCGACGATATAGCCCACGGAGCAGATGAGCGCGAAGATGCGACCAAAGTCACGGGAGCCAAAGACGTCCATCACCAAAACGGTCAGAGCGGTGCCGGCGATGACGTACATGACGTCGTTAACGCCGGCAGCAAGAATGCTGAGCGTCGAGTTGCCGCCGCTCATCATGAGCATGACAAAGGAGAGAATCGAGACGGCGAGCCAGCTCAGAATGGCCTTGGTGCTGCCAAACTTATCGCAAGTGGTACCGACGATCGGGTTGAGGAACAGGTCGAACAGCGATGCGGCGGAAACCATGAAGCCACCCACCATGGGGCTAAAGCCGACCTCGGCGGCATAGGTGGGGAACAGCTGGTTCATGCAGCAAGTAAGCTGAACGAGGCAGAGGAAGCCGATGCAGAAAAAGAATGCAGGCGACTTAATAGCGCGTGCGTAGCTAACGCCACGTGCACTATCCTCGGTCGTCTCCTCGGTCTCGGCGACCGTCTCGCCTTCGACATAGCCATAGGGCAGCATGCCCTTGTCCTGGGGCTTATAGCGGATAATCAGGATGGAAGCGGGAAGAATGAGCACGGCGGAGACGCCAGCGAGCACCAGATAACCAGTCCTCCAGCCAGCAGCCTCAATGACAGAGGTGATGACGGGACTCATGATGAGCATGTAAATCGAGTTCACTGCCCAAGCGAGACCAATTGCCAGGCCGCCAGATTTTTTGAACCACTGGTCAATAACATCGGACATGGCGACGCCGGTAGTGAAGGCGAAGCAAACGCCAATCAAAGCACCAGCTGCGATGAACATCCAGACTTCGGTGTAGAAGGCCATGCCTGCGCCAGCGGCGAGCAGAATAAGCTCGACGACGGGGAGCCAAAACTTGCCAACAACCTTGGGGATGAGTTTTCCGACAAACGGAAGAGCCGCTGCAAGACCAATGAGCGTTGCAGTGAAGTAATACGAGAAGATGGAGTAGTCAAATCCGAACTCCTCGCACACGGGCGCGACGAAGGAGCCAGCGATTACGCTATAGGATCCGGTCGTACCGGCAGACATGAGGCCGAGCGCGATCACGAGAACCCATGCGTAAACCTTGCTGCTCTTTAACTTTGCATTTTCCATTGATACAGCTCCTAGAGACCCAGAAGGGCGCACATAACGGCCTTGATGGTGTGCTGACGGTTCTCTGCCTCACGGAAGATGACCGACGCGTTGGCCTCAAAGCACTCGTCCGCAATCTCAAAGCCCTCGGTGATGATTTCACGATGCAGGTCGTTCTTGCACTGGTCGAGCAACATCTTGCCAACGCGGTGATTTGCGTTGTGAACAGAGGGGAGCTCGTGCATGCAGAAGATGTCGGGGTTGTTGGTGCGCTTGCACAGCTCACTGGTGACGCGATAGGGGTACAGGGACTCGGCGTCGCCAAGCCAAGAGTTGTAGTCGTCAGGGTCCAGAACCTCGTCGCCGCACTCAGGGTTGATGTAGCGCCACTCCTCGGTAACGATTACGTCGACACCGTCCAGAGCATCAAGGTCAGAGGTGATGGTGAAGGTCCTGTTAGGCGCGTACTTGGCGTAGCAGGCCTCAACCTCCTCGATCATTTCCTTGCACATCTGGTGACGGAGGTCGTCGGGGCCGATGGCGAGGAAGTCCATGTCGAGCATCGCGCACAGACGGCCATACCACACGGGGGCGCCGGCGCAGTTGCCAACGAAGGCCATCTTCTTGCCACGGCTCGTGCGCAGACCACCCCACTGCTCCTCCATCGTGAGAGCGTCAGCGAGCATCTGGGTCGGGTGATCGCCGAGGGTGAGGGCATTGATGACTGGAATATCGACCAAGTCGGCGACATCATAGAGGAACTGCTCGTCCTTTTGTGCACGATAGACAATGAGATCATACATGCCGTTGAAGACGCGCATGGCATCCTCGATGGTCTCGCAATCGCCCATGTGGGAGTTGGTCAGATAGGTGAAGCCCATGCCCAGGTCGTTGCAAGAGGTCTCAAAGGCGCAACGAGTGCGGGTCGAGCCCCACTCAAAGTTGGCGAGAACGTTCTTGCCGGGGAAGTAGCGCTGGTCGACACCGGACTTTTTCTGGGCCTTGAGGTTCCAGGCAAGATCGATGAGGTAACGGAAATCCTCAGAGGAAAGATCGTGGATGTTGAGGTAGTCGCGACCGCGAAGGCTGTTGTTCATGCCTATTTCCTTTCAATTGTTTGATGGGTAAGTGTCGAATGCGCCCCCGAGGGAAACACGGATATCCCTCGGGGACTGTAAATGTGGCGCTTGGATCAGGCAGCGCAAGTTTAAGAACTTGCTAGCAGCTGGCGGCCACGTCCTTGGTCCAGCAGTGCACGCCGCCGCCGGACAGGTTAAGCGCGAGAGAGTCGATCATGATGACCTTGCGATCGGGGAAGCAGCTCTCAAGAACCGCCTTGGCCTGCTCGTCCTTCTCCTTCACGACTTCGCTCATGCCTTCGTGGTAATAACGCTGGCCAAGAACGACGCCGTTGCAGATGAGGAAGTTGCAGTAGCTTGCTGCGGCATAAAAGTGAACGGGGCCTTCGGGCCAAGGGGTGCCATCCATGAACTTGCCGCCCATTTCGTCGATGAAGCCCTTATACAGCTCGTAGTCCTCGTCGCCGGGAGCGATGACAACCTCGATCGGCTCGGCAGTGGGCATGCGGACGATTTCGAAGGGCTTGCCCTCCCAGTCCGTCTCGGCGCGTAGAATCTCGTAGGCGGCGTCGATGCGACGATGCGATTCCGCGCCCGCCTTGCTCGAGGCGGCCTCCTCATCGGATACCTCGGCAAGAAGAATCTTGTTCGGGGTGATAAAGCGGCACATCTCATCGATGTGGGCGGCGAAGCTCATGCCGAAGACAGGAGTTCCATCTTCCTTCTCGTCGAGGATGCCCAGTCGATAGTCGTCGTCCTCAAGCATAGGCTGCGGCAGCCAGATAACCTTGTTGAGGTTGTAGATGCGCTTGTACTCGGCCTCCACTTCCTCTTTTGAGAACTCGGGATTGCGCTTGCGGCATTCCGTGTCCTCGATGGCGATCAGGGTGCCGTGACCGTCAAACTCGCGGTCGCCGCCCTCCGAAACCATTTCGGAATTGACGATATCGAAGCACCCGAGCGCAACCGCCATGTGAACAGCTGCCCTGCGTGCGGACTGGCACTCTGGGGAGTTCTTGTCCCACACGCCATAATAGGTCCAAGCGGGGTTGACCATATAGGAATGGCCTTCGTCGTCGACCATGATGCTGGGGCCGTTGTCGCGAACGTAGAAGTTGGAGTCTTCGAACTGCGTAATCTGGATACGGTCGAGATCCACCCCTTCTTCTTTAAGGCGCGAGCAGGCTTCCTCGTAGGAGCCGGGGGTGCCACAGTTGAGATTGACCGTAACGTCGCCATACTCAAGCAAAGCTTTAATTACGTCAACGCAGGGCTGGCGATTATCGAAGCCCTCTGCGCGAATGTAATCGGGAAGCCATGTCACATAGACGTTGGAGCGCTTCTCAAACTCGCCCGGCATACGATAGTTCTCGTACATGGTTGGTCCTTCCGTCGGGTTTCCCGCAATGCTGTCCGGCCGCGACAATAGCGGGGTTACACCAGCTATAGTACTACTATACCTACCGTTCGGTAGGTGTTATTGTATAATTGCCATTCGCCTGTCGATACCTACCGTTCACCGTTTATAGTGGTCGTGTTTGGACACGAATTGATGTTCCGTTGCCATTCTTAATAATGTTGGCAATGCGGAAGTGATTTGCAATGGAGAAGTGAAGCGTGAGCACAAAGGGAAAAATATTGGACGCAATGTATGATCTTGTGGCAGAAGTCGGTTACGACAAGGCGTCCATTGGAAAAATCTGCGACCGTGTCGGTATATCCAAGCCATCGGTGTACTACTACTTTCCCTCTAAAGAGGATATTTTCACCACGCTCTTAGATAGTATGTTTCCGACTATCGACTATCAGCGCGACTACTCGCTAATAGTCGATAGGGACGGATTCAAGGCGGCGCTTATCGAGCTCGGCAATTCGGTTATAGGTGGCTATCGTAGTGATGAAAAGCGCCGTCGCGTGCTGGCCGAGGTCAGTATTCAGGCAAATCGAATCCCTGCAGTTCAGGAACGTCAGGCAACGGCGATCAACCGAACTATGGACGCGCTTAAAGACATCCTTCTCCATGGCCTAGAAATTGGCGCGTTTTCCGATGAAACAGACGTCATGCTGTACGTGCAGATTCTTTACACCGTACTTGAGGGAGCGAGCAATACCGTTGCCCAAGATGAAGACATCGATGAAAAGGCTGTTTGGGCAGGGATCGTCGAACTCATGTTTAAATAGGCGCGTAATAACAGAGGCACCTTGGCAAGCGCGATGCGACGACTTGCGGGGTCGCGGAATGGTTCGAAACCCGTGTTCGCGATGATTGCAAAAGTTGTTGAATAGAAATTGGGGCCGATTCCAGCTATGTTGGAATCGGCCCCAATTTCGTTTTAACTTGCGGAGACAAATGACAGGGCTGAAGGGCAGTTCGTTGGTCAGGTTATTTCGCGGTAGTCTTATTGAGGATACCGGAAACTAAAGCAAATGTCGCAATCAGAAGGTTGCAGATGATACAGAAGACGAATACTCCTTGGAAAGACCCTGCCATACCGTAAACCTTCATCATGACTGGCATTCCGAAAGCTCCGACAACATAGCCCGCTGAGCAAATAATCGAATAGATCCTTCCAAAATCGCGTGATCCGAAGAGCGAGAGGAGAATCATCGGCATTGCAGTTCCAACGATGGCGAACATGACGTCGTTTACGCCGGCCGCGATGATGGAAACGGTCTCGTTGCTTCCGCCAAAGATGAGAAGTAGGAATGAAAGAATGCTGACTCCCGTCCATGCGACCGTTGCTTTAATAGCACCGAGCTTGTCGCATGTTTTGCCTACGAAGGGATTTAGGAAAATATCGGAGAGCGAAGCCGCCGAAACCATTAGGCTTCCCACGATGGGATTGAAGCCGACCTCGCTTGCATAGGTCGGGAACAGCTGGTTCATGCAGCAGGTGAGTTGCGCCACGCAGAGCAGAAGGGCGCAGAGAATAAAAGATGGCGTTTTCGCGGCATCGCGGAGCGCCATGCCCGAAGAGACATCTTCCTTTTCATCGGCGCTGTAGCTCTCATGGGTTTCGGAGGTAGTCTCTCCGTACGGAAGCATATTGCGATCAGAAGGCTTAAGGCGAATGATAAATGCGCTTGTGGGCAATATCATGGCTGCAGAAACGGCCGCAAGTACGATGTAACCCGTACGCCAGCCTTGCTGCTCGATGACCAGTGTAATGACAGGACTCAATAGCAGCGTGCAGAGAGAATTAACGCCCCACGCAAGGCCGATGGCAAGACCAGACGATTTACTGAACCATTGGTCAATGACATCGGACATGCAGACACCCGTTGTGAACGAAAAGCAGATGCCGATCACTGCGGCGGAGACGATGAACATCCAGACCTCGGTGTAGAACGCCATTGCGGCGCCGGCGGCAATAAGGACGAGTTCAACGCAAATATGCCATGGTTTGCCGATTACTTTTGGAATGAAACGACTCAAAAGCGGAAGCCCAAGCGCAAGGCCAAGAAGAATCGCGGTGAAATAGAAAGAGAAAGAAGTGTAGTCAAAGCCCAGGTCTTCACATACAGGAGCGATGAATGAGCCGGCAATGATGCTGTAGGTGCCGGTTGTTCCCGCAGACATTAAACCGAGCGCAATAACGACAATCCAAGCAAATGCGCCGCTCTCACGGGGGCGGTCCTTTTCGGCTGGTGCGATGAGAGTCATGGTTACTCCGTTTCTATCGGCAATGCAACCTATATGCCTACCGATAGGTATATAAAGATGGAGATTCTTCGTCAAGTGTTAAGCGGGGAGCGGGGACCCTTAACGTGCCGAACGGTAATTGGGCCCCCAATGTGACAAAGGGACTGTCCCTTTGTCACATTATTCGGAGCGTAGGGCTTCCACAGGGTCTTTCTTGGATGCGCTGCGAGCAGGCAGCAGGCCGGCAACGACCGTCAGCAGCACCGAAATTACAATGAGCATCAGCGCGTCTTGAACGGGTAGGCTCATCAGGTTGGGCACCTGCTTGGCCGCAAGCGCCCAGGCATTGACCGGAAAGCTCACGGCCACCACGACGACAATGGCAAAGACGCCGGCAATGAGGCCTTCGATAAAGGTCTCGGCATTAAATACGTTGGCCACGTTGCGCTTTGACGCGCCGATCGCGCGCAGGATGCCAATCTCCTTTTTACGTTCCAGCACGCTGATGTAGGTGATGATGCCGATCATGATGGAGCTGACGACCAAGCTGATGCTCACAAATGCGATGAGCACCAAGCTGATGGTGTTCACGATGTCGGTTACCGAACCCATGATAATGCCCATGTAGTCGGTGTACGAGATTGCCTGCTCGTCGTGGCCGGCGGCTTTGACCTGCTTGTTATACGCATCGATGTGATCGAGTACGCGCTCCTTGGCCTCAAAGTCGCGCGGGAAAATCTTAACCGAGATGGGATCTGCCTCATCCGCATAGCCCAACGTGGTCAGATTGTTATCGTAGGTGAGCTGCGACGCCTTGGCATAGCTCATCATGAGCGAGCCCAGGTCCTCGGCGTCCATGTTGAAGTGGATGGCACGAGCAAAGGCGCCCGCATCCACGCGCATGGCGCTCGCCAGGTTGGCAAAACTCGAAGACATCTGCGTCGCCATTTGGTCCATGAGCCCTGCCGCACCCGCCTTGAGCTGGGTTGATACCGTCGTCGCAATCTGCTCGCTGACCGCCTTCATCACCTGATCCATAGACTGCTGCAAATACGGAGCCAGCTGCTTTTGCACATAGTCGCCCATCACCTGCTGCAGACGCTCGGCCAGGGCATCGCCGCCGAGCGCCCTGAGCTGAGCCAGGTATTGCTGGGCTGCGACATCATTCTCAAGGTACGCCGAGAATGCGGCAGCAAGCTTTGACGCATCCTTAAGATCTTCGGGTGACAGCGCCTTAAACTGATCAGAGCGCATAAAGCCCTCAAACAGCTGGTTGGCAAGTGCTCCCACCTGCTGCATTTGCTCGGGTGTGAGTTCCAGACCGTCAAAGATGCCCGAGAAATCCGGGACCGGCGCCTTGGCCATGATGTCGCTGAAATCGATGTCTCGCCCAACACCCGAAAGGTCAATATCCAGCCCGGACAAGTCGAGACCAGAAAGGTCCATGCCGCCGGCCGCACCCGAGAGCGCAGACGAATCGAGAGAGAACGCGCTCTTCAGCGCCGCCTCGTCCACACTGAACATGCTGCTCAGATCCACGCCTTGCTTGGCTTCGCCCTGCAGCTCGTCGAAGGTTTTGCCCGTAAAGACATCCGTCTCGGGGTGGGCAAGCTGCTCCTGCACAATCTGCGAATCGGCAGCACGCTCCATAAGCTGGCGAGTCAGCGCATGCGTATAGACAATGCCCGGGGACAATGCGCTCGCGTTTGCCGTCTCGTTGGGTCGCACCACGCCCACAATGCGCACGTCAATACCGTCGGCAACCTTGGCTTTCATAAAGTCGGCGTCGCCAGACATGTCAGTCCACATGCCGGTCTCTTCGTTTTTGCGATAGGCATCGGCCGGCGACAACACCTTAAACGTCGTGGACAGTGCATCGTCGTAGGTAAAGTCGCTGCCGGTCTTGGGCGTCTTGACCTTGCCGTCGGCCGTCATGGCACTGTTAACCAGGTCGTTGAGCTCATCGATATCCAGCGCGCCGATACTGTAGAGCGTGTAGTCGCCCACCGTTCCGCGGCTCGAAAGCACCATCACGGCCTCGTTGGCGGACGTAGGCCAATGGCCGGCAACGACATCGTACTGGCTGTCGAGCAGGCTCTGGTCGTCAATCATCTCGTTAAAGACCGAGGTTCCCATGGAATCCATGCTCACCGTTGCCGCCGAGCTCGCGCCTCCGCTCATGGCCTCGGTCATGGCGTTGGGCACCAGCCGGACAGGCTTCTCATCGCCCTTGCCGGCACGATAGACAACCGGCGTCACGCCGTAGCCGTACTGAATGGCGTTGACCTCTTTATCGATGCCGTCGCCACCGGCATCGAGCCATGCCTTAAAGCTCGTCATGTCGTTGGACTTAACGCTTGCGAACATATCCTTTACGGCCGTGACCACAGGGATCTTATCGGTCCCCTGAGCCTTGCCGTCGGTGCCGTCGTCGGACGAACCCTCGTTCTTGGACGTATCGTCATCCGTGGCCCCCTGCCCGCCCATCATGGACGACAGGTCGTAATCTTGTTTGGAAATCGTAAGCGGGTAGCTCGAGAGTGTGTCCTCCTCGACCTTTTTGATGTAGCCGTTTACGCCATTGGAGAGCGCCAGAATCGCCGCGATGCCAATAATGCCAATCGAACCTGCAAAGGCAGTCATGGCCGTACGGCCCTTCTTGGTCATGAGGTTTCGGGCAGAAAGCCCCAGCGCCGTCACAAAGCTCATCGAGGTTTTGCGCGTGGGCTTGGCCTCGCGACGCGCGGCCTCGGCAGCATCAAAGGGATCTGAATCGTCGGTGATCTTGCCGTCCGCCAGGGTGACGATGCGCGTGGCGTACCTGTATGCCAACTCGGGATTGTGCGTGACCATGATGACCAAACGATCGCGCGCAACATCCTTGAGCAAATCCATGACCTGTACGGATGTCGTTGAGTCCAAGGCGCCGGTCGGCTCGTCAGCCAGCACAATCTCGGGATCGTTGATTAAGGCGCGGGCGATGGCGACGCGCTGCATCTGCCCGCCCGAAAGCTGGCTCGGGCGCTTGTCAACGTGCTCGCCCAGGCCAACTGCCTCGAGCGCCTTGCGCGCACGCTGGCGGCGCTCGGCACGCCCCACGCCCGTGAGCGTAAGCGCCAGCTCCACGTTTTCCAAAATGGTCTGATGCGGAATGAGGTTATAGCTCTGGAACACAAAGCCGATGCGATTGTTACGATAGGCGTCCCAATCGCGGTCGCTGAAGTCCTTGGTCGAGATGCCATCGATCAGCAGATCGCCAGAATCGAAATGGTCGAGTCCACCAATGACGTTGAGCATCGTAGTTTTACCCGAACCCGAGGGACCCAGGATGGCTACAAACTCGTTATCGCGAAAAGACAGGCTTACGCTGTCGAGCGCTACCTGCGTAAACGACTGCGTAACGTACCTTTTGCAAATAACTCTGAGATCCAGCATGGACGGCAACCTCTCTCGCGCGGGCGCGCTCGCCCGCTCCCCCGCCGTTCACGTTCGGCGCGTTTGTCCTACTCTATCCTCATTTTTGGCCGATACCAGTGAGGAATGTAACGAACCGCGCCAAAAAACGAACGGGACAGCACGCCGCATGGCGCACCATCCCGCATATAACATCCCCGATGCGACAAAGAGGCTGTCACTTTGTCACATTCCAATGCGCGCTACTTTTCGAGCCCGCACGGCATAACGTTAGCGCTGCCGCGGCGAGCCTCAGTCACGGCTGCAAAGAAGCGATAGCCGCCCGAGAAGTTAAAACACTCAAAGCCATGCTGCGCCAAAATGCGGCAAGCAATGTAGCTGCGAATGCCGCTCTGGCAAATCACGTAAACCGGCTTGGCCCGGTCGAGCTCGCCCAGGCGATTGCGCAGATCATCGACGGGAATGTTTACGAAACCATCGATATGCCCGCGCTCATACTCCCCTTCCGTACGAACATCGAGCAGCTGCACGCTGCCATCGCGTGGCAAGTTGGGCTCATCCTCCCAATGCCACTGCGCCAGTATGCCGCGATTGAGGTTCTCGATCATAAAGCCCGCCATATTGACGGGATCCTTCGCCGATGAATACGGCGGCGCGTATGCTAGGTCCAAATCCTTAAGCCTATCGCCGCGCATGCCTGCCTGGATGGCAGTCGCCAGAACGTCGATACGCTTGTCCACACCATCGATGCCCACGATTTGCGCACCCAGCAGGCGCAATCCCTGCTTCTCGAAGACAACCTTCATGGTCATGGGCGTTGCACCCGGATAATAACCCGCATGCGAACCGGGCGACAGGACCACGCTGTCGCAGTCAACTCCCGCCGCGTGTGCCGCCTTTTCGGATAGTCCCGTGCTTGCCGCCGTCAAGTCGAATACCTTGATAACCGATGAGCCCAACGATCCGAGGTAGCAGCTGTCCATGCCGGCTATGACATCGGCGACGACACGCCCCTGCTTGTTGGCGGGGCCGGCGAGCGAAATGACCGCGTCCTCGCCGGTCACCTGATGCGTGACCTGCACGGCATCGCCCACGGCATACACGTCGGCAGCAGAGGTCTCCATGCGGTCGTTGACCACAATAGCCCCCTTGATGCCCAGTTCGAGCCCCGCCTCTTGCGCCAGATGGCTCTCAGGTGCCACGCCAATGGCAAGCAGCACCATATCGGCTCCGATAGGGTCATCGCCCGCAACATGGGTGACAACGCGGCCATCAACTTCCTCAAAACCTGTCACATCGGCCTTGAGGCGCAGATCGATACCGTGCTCACGCACCTCGGTATGCAAAAGGGTCGCCATGTCGTAATCCAGGTTGTTCATAAGCTGGACGGGACGCTGCAGAAGGGTCACCTGGAGCCCCAGCTCGCACAGATTCTCCGCCGTCTCGACGCCAATGAAGCCGCCGCCGATCACGACGGCACTGCTCGGTCGCCGCTCTCGAACATAGCTGTGAATACGCAGCGTGTCCTCAACGGTGCGTAGGCTAAAGATTTTATCCGAGTCGATGCCCGGCAACGCAGGGCGAATCGGCTTTGCACCCGGCGACAGGATGAGCTTGTCATACGTCTCGACAAATTCCTCGCCCGTCAGCATATTGCGAACCTCGACCGTATGCGAATCGGGATGGATGGCAAACACCTCGTGACTCGTCTTGACCGCAATGCGAAAGCGATCCCAAAAGCCCTTGGGAGACTGCAGCGTCAATGCGCTCTCTTCTTCTATCACGCCGCCAATGTAGTACGGAAGCCCACAGTTGGCATACGATACAAAACCCGTGCGCTCAAAGATGACAATTTGGGCCTGCTCGTCGAGTCTGCGCAAACGTGCCGCCGCCGATGCGCCGCCCGCGACGCCTCCAACGATAACCACCTTCATAGCCAACGCACCACCTTTCCCGTGTAGCCGCTTATGCCGCCGATATTCTTGACACTGCCATACCCAGAACGCTTAAGAAAACTCACAGCTTGGTTGCTTCGCGCACCGCTCAGGCAATGCACGAAAAGCTGCGTGCCCTTTCGACGTATACCCATGATGCTACCCCGAAGCAGAAAAAAGAGTCGCTGTTTCCAGCGACTCCCCTTCAGTTGTCTGTCCCACGGACTTACTGTTCGCTCTTCGCGAGTGCCTGATCGATCAGTTTGTTGAGCGCCTCGCGCTGCTCAGCGGAGTTGATGCCGCCCATGATCGGCTCTCCTACGATGTTGCCGTTCTGGTCGATCACGTAGGTGGTCGGGAACGAGTACAGGTTGGAGGTGAACTTTCCGGCCTCGCTATCCGACTTAAACCAGATGTTTTTATACGTCACGCCCTTCTTGGAAAGCACGTCCTTGGCATCGGCCACCTCGTCTTTGTTGCCATCGAGCGTAAAGGAATTAACGCCCACGACCTGGCCGCCCTTCTCGGCAAGCTCCTTGTTGAGCTTCTCCAGATCG
Source organism: uncultured Collinsella sp. (assembly GCA_938023705.1). Classification (GTDB taxonomy): domain Bacteria; phylum Actinomycetota; class Coriobacteriia; order Coriobacteriales; family Coriobacteriaceae; genus Collinsella. The sequence goes on along the minus strand of CALJDJ010000044.1, from coordinate 21,786 downwards.
CCCAGCTCTCCCACGCACGGCTTGCAGGTGGTAAACCAGAAGTTCATGACGGTGACCTTGTTCTTGGAGAACAGCTCGTCGCTGTTTACATCGTTGCCGTCCAAGTCCTTGCCCTTAAAGCTGGGGAACTTCGTCTCCCCGCTCTCGCCGTTGGTCATACCCGCGGTCGAGGCATCAACGCTCTCCCCCTCGCCGGGCGTGCTGCCACATCCGGGGAACTCCTTCTCCAGCGCCATGAGCTTGTCCTCGATCTCCTTGACCTGCTGCGCGCCGGCCTTAAGCGTCTTAAGCTCGTCAGCCGCAAACTGATCCTTGGCGCCCTCGATGGTATCGAGCAAGAAGTCACCGTAGTTCTTGCCGTCCTCAATCATGGGAGTGTCTTTGTTGGCCGCAAGGAACACCTTTTCCCATAGGGCGTTATCGCTCGCAAAGATCTCGTTTTCCTTTTGCAGCAGCTGCTGATACAGCTCGGCCGCCTCCTCGGCACTCGACGGCTTTTGCGCTATGAGCTCGGCAATCTGCGCATCGCCGCTCGTAGCATCCTTCGCGTCGCCCTTGGGGGCAGAGCACGCCGCGAGAGTCAGCGCCAGCACGGGCAGCATCAACAGAGCCGCAATTTTTGACAGTTTCATGGTTCCTCCGTTTATATCGAAACTTATATAGGTACCTATTTGTTTTCGCAGGCTTGCGTGGACTGCGCGGGTTTGTCGCCCGTCACACCCAGCCCATAGCGAAAGCTAATAGCATCGACGGGGCACGCGCCCACGCATTTGCCGCAACGAATGCACTCGGCATGGTCGGGCGTACGCGTAACGTCCACGTCCATCTGGCACACCTTGGCGCACTTGCCGCACGAGACGCATTTACAATGATCGACCCGAATCCCCAGCAACGACACCTTGTTCATGAGTGCATAAAATGCGCCGAGGGGGCAAATCCATTTACAGAAGGGGCGGTAGAACAGCACGCTCGGCACCGTAACCGCAATGAGGATCGCGAGCTTCCAGGTAAAGAGCTTTCCCAGCGCGGAGCGGATTCCCACGTTCATGATGGACAGCGGAATCGCGCCCTCGAGCACACCCTGCGGGCAGATGTACTTGCAAAAGAACGGGTCGCCCATACCCACATCGTTAACCACCAAGACGGGCAGCAGCACCACGGCAAACAGTAGCACGGCATACTTGATGTACGTGAGCGGCTTGAGCTTTTTCGTGGAGAGCTTTTTGCTGGGAATCTTATGCAGAAGCTCTTGCAGCCATCCAAACGGACACAAAAAGCCGCATACAAAACGTCCCAGCAGCACGCCGATCAGAATGAGCGTTCCGGTGACGTAATACGAAAAGCTAAACTTAGACGAGCCCACCACCGACTGAAACGACCCGATGGGGCACGCACCCGAGGCCGCTGGACACGAGTAGCAGTTAAGCCCCGGCACGCAGACGGCTTTGCCGGCTCCCTGGTAGATACCGCCCTTGGCAAAGTTAGGCAGGTGAATATTGGTCGCAAGCGTCGCCGCCGCCTGAATCAATCCGCGGAATCTCGCCAAAAGATGCGATGCAGTGTTTTTTCTTTTATCCAATTCCGATACACTCCAAGCACAGCCTGATTGCCTTGGCCAGCACGGCATCTGCCTCGCCGCGCATAATTCCAAAGCCAACCATGGCTACCCCAACGATCAGCAAAGCCACCTGCGCCACAGGCTTAATCGCTTTGAACAATCTGACCACTCCTTTCGTTTCGCGACCCATTGGACCATACCGACTATAAAATCCGTGTTAAGCGTGAATGACTATGCAAGGAGAACGTTATGCGCATCTTGGTCGTCGAGGACGAGCGGGCGCTGTGCGATGCGATCGCACGCAGCCTGCGCAACTTGGCCTATAGCGTCGACTGCTGCTACGACGGGCAGCAGGCCCTCGATCTGCTCGATGTCGAGACCTTTGATCTTGTCGTGCTCGACCTCAATCTCCCCCATGTCGACGGCATGACCGTGCTCAGGCAACTCAGAATTACCGATTGCGAGACCAAGGTGCTCGTGCTGTCGGCACGTGGTGAGGTCTCCGACAAGGTAGCGGGGCTCGATGCGGGCGCCAACGACTACCTCACCAAGCCGTTCCATCTTGACGAGCTGGCGGCACGCATACGCAGTCTCACGCTCAGGCGCTTTACGCAAAACGACGTTGTTCTAGCCTGTGGATTGTTGAGCTTTGACACCAAAGCGCGCCTCGCCTCCGTGGGCGGCGAGACCCTATCCCTCACGCGCAAGGAGACCGGCATCTTGGAATACCTGATGCTTAACCAGGGGCGGCCGGTGAGCCAGGAAGAGCTTATCGAGCATGTATGGGACAGCAGCGTCAACAGCTTTAGCAACGCGACCCGCGTGCACATCTCGTCGCTGCGCAAAAAGCTGCGCGGCGCGTTGGGGCACGACCCCATCCGCAACCGAATCGGCGAAGGCTACGTTATGGAGGACGGCAAATGAAGCGGCTGTCTCTGCAGTGGCGCATCACGTTGATGACGGCCCTGCTGGTATGCTCGACCTGCGTACTTATTAATTGCCTGGTTGGCTACTCCGGCATGCGCTACATGGACTCAATCGGTACTGAACTATCGGCGCACAGCAAGGTGGAGGCGGCCTCGCCCAGCTCATTTGACCCGACAAACAAAGAGCTCGACGATGCGCTGACCATCGTCGTGAGCGACGCCCAAGAATCGTTTGGTGCGACGAGCTGGTACATAACCGCAGCGGTGACGCTACTCGGTGGCGTGCTGGCCTACTTTGTGAGCGGGCATGCGTTGCAGCCGCTGCGTACCTTTGCAGCGCAAGTCGAGAGCGTGCGGCCCGACAACCTCGCCGACACAAAGATCAGCGAAGATGTGCCCTCTGAGCTTAGGCGTTGCAGCGCGTCGTTTAACGACATGATTGCCCGCCTTGACGAAGGTTTTTCTGCACAAAAACAGTTTACGGGCAATGCGGCGCACGAGCTGCGCACGCCGCTTGCGCTCATGCAAGCTCAGGTTGAGCTATTTTGCGCCGAGCACCCCGACGCCGATGCAGATACAGCGCGTCTGCTCGGGCTGCTGCAAGAGCAGACCGAGCGAATGACGCACATGACAAAGACCCTGCTCGAGATGAGCGAGTTGCGCAGCGTCCCCTGCAACGATGCGATTGACCTGGCGCCGATGATCGAAGAAGTGCTCACCGACCTGGCGCCCCTTGCCGAGCAAAAGGGCATCGCGCTCGCAAGCGAGGGCGACGCGCAAACGACCGGCAGCGACACGCTGATCTATCGGCTGCTGTTCAACTTGGCCGAAAACGCCATTCGCTACAGCACGCCCAACTCGACCGTGCGAATCAGCGCCCGCGTCGAGGGCGACCGTGTACTGCTACGGGTGCACGACCAGGGACAAGGCATTCCCGAGCAATACCAGACGAGCATCTTTCAGCCCTTCTTTCGCGTCGATAAATCGCGCAGCAGGGCATATGGCGGCGTGGGGCTGGGGCTTGCGCTGGTCTGGGAGATCGCCGCACTCCACGGCGGTTCCATCGAGGTCGAAGAGAGCTCGGAGCGCGGAACGACCATGCTCGTGACTCTTCCCACTCGCGCACTCGGCTCATTAAAATAACGAACGGGATGGCACGCCGCGTGGCGTACCATCCCGCACATAATATCGAGGATGTGACAAAGGGACTGTCCCTTTGTCACATCTGCTAGTTCTCGTCGCCTACCAGCTGAGTTAGCTTACTCCCACTCGACCGTGCCAACGGGCTTCGGCGTGAGGTCGTAGCAAACGCGGCAAATACCGGGGACCTCGGCGGTCACGCGAGCGGTAATGCGCTTGAGCAGCGCCCAATCGAGCTCGGGCACCTCGGCGGTCATGACGTCGACGGTGTTGATGCAGCGAATAATGCAGGGCCAGTCGTAGGCGCGCTTGCCCTCGCGCACACCGGTAGCGCGGAAATCGGGCACTACGGCAAAGTACTGCCAGATGGTCAGGCCGGCCTTGTCGATCTCTTCGCGCACGATGGCATCGGCCTCGCGCAGCGCCTCGAGACGGTCACGGGTGATGGCGCCAAGGCAGCGGACGCCCAGGCCAGGACCGGGGAACGGCTGACGCTCAACCATGTTCTCGGGCAGGCCGAGCTCGCGGCCCACGACGCGCACCTCGTCCTTGTACAGCAGCTTAACGGGCTCGCAGAGCTCAAATTGCAGATCCTCGGGCAGACCGCCAACGTTATGGTGAGCCTTCACGCCGTCCTGCGACTCCAGAATGTCGGGGTAGATGGTGCCTTGGGCGAGGAAGCTGACCTCGTCGCCAACCTTGCGGGCCTCTTCCTCGAACACGCGGATAAACTCGGCGCCGATAATCTTGCGCTTGGTCTCGGGCTCGTCGACGTCGACGAGCTTATCGAGGAAGCGGTCAGTGGCGTCCACGTAAACCAGGTTGGCGTCCATCTGGTTCTGGAACACGTCGACGACCTGCTCGCTCTCGCCCTTGCGCATCAGGCCGTGGTTCACATGCACGCAGATGAGCTGCTTGCCGATGGCCTTGATCAGCAGCGCCGCGACGACCGAGCTGTCAACGCCGCCAGAAAGGGCCAGCAGGACCTTCTTGTTGCCGATCTGCTCACGGATTGCAGCAACCTGCTCTTCGATGAACGCCTGGGCAAGTTCGGGAGTGGTGATGCGCACCATGTCGTCGGGACGCTTGTTGGGATCCATGCAAAGCTCCTTTTCGGTTCGATGGGAATGCGCTACACGTATGCAAACGCACCGTCATATGACCTCATTATATGCAGAGCGAGGTTCGTTTCCCATCGCTGCGACGGAGCTTTTTGCAGGGGTGGCAATTTTTCCTAATGTCGAGGTCAGCTAGGCTTCGGTAGCCACCTTGGGAGCATCGCCAATAGACTCTTCCTTTATACGTTCGGCATAATCGTAGGCGATAACCACAAATTCCAGTCCCGATCAACAGGGGTAAAATGGCTGCTAATGTTGCCAGCTGTTGGGAGATGGAAGATGGACTGCGATGGCTACCCGCGCATTCCCATGCCGTTGATGTGCACTGCCTTTGTGCCGGGGCAGATTGACGCTGCGGTTGCAGGCATTTCCGACCCCGATTCACGCACCATCGCCACGGCAGAAGCGCTGTACTTTCGCGGACAGGCCACACTCGCCGCCGAGACAGCACGCCCCTATCTTGACGCCACCGACCCCGCACTGCGCTATTCCGCATGCCTTATCTGCGGATATGCCAGTCTGTCGCTCAACCGTATCACCGATGCCCGTCGTTGCCTTGCGGGCATCCTCGATACGCCAACTGACGAAGAATCGTCCGCCGTCCACGCCACGCATATCCTGTTCGCCTCCGCCGCGAGCGTCCTGTTGCACTTGCCTTCCCCGTATTCTGCCGAAGAGTTTTATCCACTTGCGGCGCATCTGCCCGAAGGCCTGCGCCTGTTCGCCAGCTACGTGATGGCGCACGCGTTGTATCTGCGCGGCGAATACGGCCGCAGCCTGGGCATGGCGGAAAACGCCCTGATTATGAAACAGGGAAGCTACCCCATCTCGGAGCTATTCCTGCACTTGTCGGCCTCGATGGCCTGTATGAGTCTCAAAGACGTCGACGCCGCAAAAGCGCACTTTGGCGCCGCTTGGGACATTGCGCGCCCCGACGGCCTTATCGAGCTCATCGGCGAACACCATGGCCTTTTGCAGGGACTCATCGAGGCATGCCTAAAATCGCAATACCCTGACGATTTCGCTCGCATCATCGAGATCACGTATCGATTCAGCTACGGCTGGCGGCGCATCCACAACCCCGATTCGGGCGAGGACGTGGCCGACGATCTAACGACCACGGAGTTCACCATGGCCATGCTCGCCTGCCGTGGGTGGACCAACGCCGAAATCGCTCGTCATATGGGTGTGTCGCCGGGCACCGTTAAAAACCGCCTATCCGGCGTATACGCAAAGCTTGGCATCGGCACGCGCGCCGAGCTGGTCGCGCACATGTTGCGTTAGCGACCGGGCTGCCAAGCGCATCGAACGCGTTCCGGAACCCGGCGCTTCGCTCGATCAATTTGGACATTTTGACCCTTGAACGGCACTACCGCCACGAAGCGTCTTCTCGCAAAATTGGATTATTTCCACCGATATTTGCGGGATGGGAGCCCAAGATGCTTGATCGCCGTTCGTTACTTGTTGCTGGAGCGTCCTCGCTGGCGAGCATTATGTTGCCTCGCGTGCCGGGAAGCGAAAATGCCTTCCTGCTGCCGTTCGCGCCCACCGCGGCCTATGCCGATGAAGAAGATCCCTTCAAGGTGCTCGTTCTCTCGCGCACCATGTTTGGTGTGGTCGTGGTCGACGTCGCCAACAAGAATACGCCCATCACGGGTGCCCAGGTCACGCTCACATCGCGCTATGCCGTAGGCAAGCAGCTCACCGCCACGACCGATGACGAAGGCACGGCCATCTTTGAGGTCGCCCCTCTTTCGGAAGACTACGTGGACGAGGCAACGCTTCTCGACGCGTACGACTTTAACGGCGGCATCTCCATTAGCATGGCGGGCTACCGCGATGTCGAGATTCCCCTTGCGCGTATCCAGGGCGGCACCGCCATAACCGCGCCCACGCGTCCGCTGTCCGACGGCGAGCCGTACTTCCGCCAGCTCACATTCGACGAATGGGACATCCAGTACGCTGATGCCACGTTCATGGCATTGCCGAAGGACGACGCGGCAAACGACCAACCCGACACGCATGCCTTTATTGTACAGGCACATCTGCCACAGGGTGGACAGGCAACGCTGCACATCAACAAGGCAATGCCCGCCACGGGTAGCTCGCCCGAAACCGTCACGCAGATCGGCCAGATCAAGGCCAGCGCATCAGGCGCGGATAATCTGGCGACGTTCACACTCGAAGACAAGTTTCTCGACGCGGCATCGGGCCTTCTGGAGGAAGGGTGCAAGCTGCGCTTTGTCCTCGACTATCAGGGCAAAACCTACACGCTCTCATCCCCCATGGCCGTTGTCACCGCGCCGGCCGCAAAGGCGGAATCGGGCTCGACCACCATCATTCCCACCACCATGGACCAAGAGGTCACTCCGTTTGATTTCCCCGCGGCGTTTCCCGGCATCGGCGGCAATAAGTTCACGTGCTGGATACCCACATTTCCGATCCTCTTCGATTTCTCGTTTGCTGGATACGTGCTGTTTGGCGGAGGATACAAACCAGCCAGCTATATGAACGATTCGGGCAATCCGGATCCGGAGTACTGGAAGAAGTCACCGCGCGAGTCGGGCGCCAAGCAGGCAAACCGCTACCTCGACGAAATGGAGGGGAAGTGGAATCAGTACAAAAGTATGAGTGCCGGTTCGGGCACCGATCCAAGAAACACCAAGCTCCTTCGCCACCATTGCACGCCGCTGTTCACGATGGATATCGCCACACAGCTGTACGGCTCGCTCGCCTACGATTGGGTGGGCAAAACCTGGGGTAACAACAACGACCCCGCATACGGCAATATTAAGGCCCTCTTCCAGGTAAGAACTGACCTCAATTGGACCGAGCAGTTTACCCTGGGACCGGTGCCATTTTTCCTAAACGTCAACCCTTGGGTGCTGGCGAAGCTGGCGCTCGCTGTGGGTGCCCACACGCACGGCAGCGGCGCGGCGTTTTTCAAGAACATTTCGCTCGACTATTCCAACACGTCGGGCTCGTTCACCATCCAGATCGGACTTGCCGTCACCTTTGGAGCCGGCGTTGCAGGCGTCGCTTCGTCTGCCGTGCGCGGTGCCGCATCCCTCACGCTGTTCATTGGGTACGAGAAGGCAGATGGACACCAGCTTCCGCGGCTGCGCGTGGGTGCAGACGTCGATGTCGATGTGATACTCCAGTTCGTAATGTTCAAGTGGACCACCAAGGCTTGGTCGGGGTCGTGGCCCACACTCATCGATTCGTGGAATATGTCGGTGAACAATGACGACCGGTATGTGCCCCAACGCTCTGAGCTGGCATTGGGTGGAGATACGCCTTACACGCTGGATGCCTGCTTCGGCACGCCCGGCAACACCGAGGCAGGTGGTGTGCCGCAGTTTATCGCGTCGGCCACCATCGTCACCAATTCCGAGCTGCTCGCACGCGCCGAGGTTGCAGCCGCCGCGATAAACGTCGCGCCTGTCGTGCGCGATTGGGATCAAGCGGTCACGCGCATTGAGCTCGAGGCGGATGCAGAAAGCGACGACACGGGACAGATCGAGCATTTCGTCCATGCACTGATAGAGAACGACGAAAACGCCGCGCCAATGTATAAGTACACCTATATCGGGCAGGCGACGAACGCCGTTGCGGACCCCAACGCCAATTCTGCCGGCGTGTCGGAGGACGAGCGTGGCGGCATAAAACCCTCGAGCGACAACGTGCTGTTTTCCGGCGTGCTCAGCGAAGCCCACATGAAGCTGGCAATGATTGCCGGCGTAGAATGCCTGTTCCGTATCGCCTCGGTGTGCTACGGCGACAATGGCCGCTCGCGCCTGGTGGTGCACACAAGGGCAAACGGCACGTGGTCCGCCCCCACGCCCGTGGACTTCCCCCTTGGGTTTGGCGAGGGCGACGTGGAGCGCGACGGCATATACGATTACGACTTCGACGTGGTGGAATATACGGACGGGAGGGGAAACCAGGACGCCTACGTGCTGCTGGTCTCGGGCGAGCGCCCCGACGGCGACAACACCCTTTTCGATACGGCAAGCACAGCCGGCATACTGTCCGTCGTGCGCCTGCGCATAAGTAATGACGAGACCCGCGTGGTGTCGCATACGTCATGGCGCAGCATCTCGCGCGGCCGCCTGCAAGAGGATGGCTACCATTGCCTGCAGTGCCCGCGTATCACGGTGGGCAAGACGCTGGTCGACGGGCGCCTGTCGGGTGCCTACCTCCACCGCCGCGGAACCACCGCAGAAAAGGCACTCGGCAGCGAGGCTGAGGTTGCGCTGGAGTGCTTTACCCTGTGGTCGGACGTTTCGGGCGACAGCCTGACGTTCCGCCAAGTTCTCCGCTTTCCGCAAGCACCGTCGAGTATCGAGCTGGGCGAGCCCGAAAATATCAACGGCAAAATGGTGGTGCCCGTTGCGTACGAGACCGCAGACGGTTGCGGCTGCGCATCGTACGCCGTGATCGGCCAGTCCATTGCGGGCTGGGGCGTTATGTCACCAGACGCCACGGTACCCCGTGCGGTGCCGTGGCCACAACATTCGGGCTTTTTGGCCACCGTCAACGAGCAACTGCAGCATATTACTTGGACGCGAGGCGCATCGGCATTTGCAACGCAGCCCGTGGGTGCCGCAGGCTGTGGCCCGGCATCGTTTAGCGTAAGCAACAACGGCAGGTGTGTACTCTATGTAGAGAACACCGACGGCAAGGTGGGACAAACCTACGACGAAGAAGGCAACCCGGTAGCAGTGATGGGCAAGCACTTCCGCATCTTCGCCAGCACCTTGGCAGGCGATCTGTTCACGGAGCCGTTCGTGATGTGCGAACTGGACCATCCCGTCGATCAGATAACGACATTTTTGACGTCGGGAGGCATGCTCTCCGCGCTCGCCACGCACATTGTGAGCGCGGAGCAGAGCAAGGCGGAGCTGCACGGCATCGAAGTGCCCTTGGTGGCGTGTGCCACTCCGACGGGCGCGGTCGCTACCTCGGGCGCGGTGGTGCCCGGAGCAGCAGGCGAGTCCTTCATGGTCACGGTGCGAAACGACGGCAACACTTTGCTGACCGCCGGCACGATCGATCTGTACCGAGAGGGCTCCAGCCAGCCGTTCTCCAGCGCATCCATCGGATTCGGAGCGAACGCACGCATGGCTTCGATCCACGATCCAGAGCTTGCCGAAGACGCTTCGGCCAACGACATGGCACACGTGAAGTACGCGCTCGAGACGCTGGGCGCATGTTTTGCAACGCACCCGCTGGTAGCCGACAACGGCAACGCCGTGCTGGCACCGGGTTGCACGGCACAGTTCCGCATGAGCTTCGCCATCCCCGAGAGCTGGAGCGACGAGGTGGGCAAACGCGTAACGCTATATGCGAAGGCGCGTAATCTGGTGGCGCTCGATCCCGTAACGCTCGAGGAAATTCGACCGGGCGCAAACTCGGTGCTGGGTGCCGTACTGCACGAGCTTCATGTGCCCGACGCGGCATGCGAGCGCTCAGAAGTTCAGGTCGGCGTATGCGACAGCGCGGATACGACAGGACTTCACGACGCCCCGATGACAGTAGACGGCGATGGTGGCTCGAGTGGAGGTGGCTCCGACGGAAGCAGCTCCGGTGGCGGCAGTGGCTCTGGCAGCGGCAAGGATCACGGCAATAACAAGCGCTCCGGAAAAGCGGGCGCACTTGCGGGCACGGGCGATGTTAACGCTCCCCTTACGGCAGCCGCTGCAGCACTCGCCGCGGCAGGCGCCGGCCTCGTCGCCTACAGCGCCCGCCGCACGGCGCTCGAAACCGACACCGCCAATGAGGTCAATTCGGATAGGCCTCGCTAGCTCCTACTTACTTTTGTGAGAGGCGCCGACTCGGCTAATCGAACATCAAAATGGGCTGGTTCTGGATACCCAGAGCCGGCCCATTGCGCATTAGATGTCGTCTGAGGAGTCGAGTTCTGCCTCGAGCTTGGCACGGCGTCTTTTCGCCGTGAAAAACGTTGCACACAGGACAGCAAACGTGGCCGCGAAAATCGTCGCACCGCAGAACACGCCCGTGGCCAGGTTCGCCAACCAAAAGACGCTTTCGAGCGGTACGATCTGCGCCTCAGCGACACAGCGCATTGCGGCAATAACAAGCGCGAACGCGGCGCTTATGGAAACCATGTTCGCCATCGCCATGTGGACATAACAATTTCGATTCGCTATTCAAACTTACTCGGACAGAACCGACTCGGTTTTGTCCGAGTAAACTCGAGCATAAACTTGTTCATGCGATACAATTAACTCGGACAAAACCGAGTCGGAAGGAACCGAGTAAGTGGAATTCATTGGCAGGGAGCTTGAACTCGCCCGTATTAAGAAAACACTCAAGGCGCCCGAGCAGCGCAATGTTCTCATTTACGGAAGGCGTCGCGTCGGCAAAAGTGAGCTCATCAAGCAGGCGCTAACCGATTTATCGGACGTCGCAACGATCTATTACGAGTGCCGCCAAACCTCCGAGGCAGATAACCTCGAGAGTCTGTCCGCCCTTGCTGCTGAAGCGCTAAGCTTTCCTCCGCTCGCCTTCACGGGCATCCGCGAGCTCATCGAATTTCTGTTTGCCCAAGCCAAAGACAAGAACATTACCCTCGTTCTCGACGAATACCCCTACTTGAGAGATGCGGTTAAAGGCTTAGACAGCATTCTCCAGACCTCAATCGACGCTCACAGGGAAGACTCACGTTTAAACATTGTCCTGTGCGGCTCCTATGTTGAGATTATGAAATCTCTCATCGAGCATGAAAGCCCCCTCTACGGGCGAATTGATCTCGCGCTTGAGCTTAAGCCCATGGATTACTTTGACGCTGCAAAGTTCTATCCCGCGTTCTCACCCGAGGACAAGGTGCGGCTCTATAGCGTTTTTGGCGGCATCCCCTTTTACAATCGCCTCATCGATCAGTCCCAAAGCGTACGCGACAATATCATCGAGCTCGTCACAGAACCTGGCGCCCGCTTAGAAAGCGAAGTACCGTCCTATCTCAACGCCGAGATCTCGAAGATGACCAACGCCAACGAAGTTTTCGGGGCTCTCGCACAAGGTTACTCCCGTTGGGGGGACGTGCTGGCACAGTCGCACGTCTCGAGCGGTCCGGCCATGGCAGACGTACTCGACAAGCTCATGTCACTCGAAATCGTCCAAAAGCGTGCACCCATCAACGACCCTACGAATAAGCGCAAGTCTGGCTACTTTGTGGTGGACCCACTTTCGCTCTTTTACTATCGCTACGTCTTCCGCAATGCTTCTGCGCGTCAGCTGCTCGACCCGGAAGTCTTCTATGATCGTCACGTCTCCCAAGACTTCGAGGAAAACTACACTCCACATATGTTCGAGGAGATCTGCCGTCAATACCTCGTACGGCAAAACAGGACTGGCAAGATCGAACCGGCTTTCGATGCCATAGGCAAGTACTGGTACGACGATCCCGCAAACAAAACGAGCGGCGAATTCGATGTGGTAACGCAAGACCCCGAGGGCTACGCATTCTACGAAGCAAAGTTCCGCAAATCCCCCGTCACGCAAAAAATGGTCGACGAGGAAATCACCCAAGTCGAGGCAACGGGGCTCAAATGCCATCGCTACGGATTCTTCTCCCGTTCGGGCTTCGAAGCTGACGAAAGCGATCGAACCGTCTTCATCGACCTGCCGCAGATGTTTGAATAGGACAGACCCCACCCGCATCCCAAGCATCCATTATCTAATCGAACTATTGTTCGATGGATTTCGTGTTAGGTGGAATCGCCCACGGCCTGGGCTATGCTACCTTGACTATCTATATGACTACAACGCAGCAAAGGAGCATCGAGAGAGCGAGCATGGCAAAAAACACCGCAAACTATGGTAACGACAGTATTCGTCAGCTCAAGGACGAGGAGCGCGTACGCCTGCGCCCCGCCGTTATCTTTGGCTCGGACGGACTCGACGGCTGCGCGCATGCCGCCTTCGAGATCCTGTCCAACGCCGTTGACGAGGCGCGCCAGGGCTACGGCAAGCTCATCACCCTTACCGCCTTTCGCGATGGTTCCATTCAGGTAGAGGACAACGGCCGCGGCTGCCCGCTCGACTGGAACCCCTCCGAGAAGCGCTTTAACTGGGAGCTCGTCTTTTGCGAGCTCTACGCAGGTGGCAAATACAACAACAACCAGGGCGGCGACTACGACTTCTCGCTCGGTACCAACGGCCTGGGCTCGTGCGCGACCCAGTACGCATCCGAGTACATGGACGTCACGGTTTGGCGCGACGGCAACAAGTACTCCCTGCACTTTAAGAAAGGCAAGGTCGTCGGCGCCAAAAAGAAAGCGCTTGAGATCGAGCCCAGCGACGAGGACCGCACCGGCACCACCATCAAGTGGCGCCCCGATCTTGAGGTCTTTACCTCGATCAGCATTCCCCACGACTGGTATCGCGAGACCATGCGCCGCCAGGCCGTGGTCAACGCCAACGTGACCTTCCGCCTGCGCATTGAGGGCGACGATGGCGAGTTTTCCGAAGAGGATTTTTGCTATCCCAAGGGCATCGAGGACTACGTGCTCGAGAAGGTCGGTGCCGACTACCTCACCGAGCCCTTCTTTATCGAGGCCGACCGCCGCGGTCGCGACCGCGAGGACCTGCCCGACTACAACGTCAAGATTACCGCGTGCATGTGCTTCTCGCGCACCTTCATGATGCAGGAGTACTACCACAACTCGTCATGGCTCGAGAACGGCGGTTCGCCCGAAAAGGCCGCCCGTAGTGCTCTGACCAGCGCCATCGATGCCTACATCAAGCAACAAGGCAAGTACAACAAAAACGAGAGCGGCATTAAGTGGCAGGACGTCCAGGACTGTCTGGTGCTGGTGACCAACTGCTTCTCCACCCAGACGTCCTACGAAAACCAGACTAAGAAGGCCATCAATAACCGCTTTATCCAGCAGGCGATGACGGCATTCTTTAAGGAGCGCCTCTCGACCTATCTGATCGAGAACAAAGACGCCGCCAACAAGATCATGGAGCAGGTGCTCATCAACAAGCGCTCGCGCGAGAACGCCGAGAAGACGCGCCAGAGCATCAAGACCAATCTGCAGCAGAAGACCGACATGGCCAACCGCGTGCAGAAGTTCATCGACTGCCGCTCCAAAGACAAGGACCGTCGCGAGATCTACATCGTAGAGGGCGACTCGGCAGCAGGCGCCATCCGCACCTCGCGCGATGCCGAGTTCCAGGGCGTTATGCCCGTTCGCGGTAAGATCCTCAACTGCCTGAAGGAGGACTACCCGCGCATCTTTAAGTCCGACATCATCATGGACCTCATGCGCGTGCTGGGCTGCGGCGTAGAGATCAAGGACAAGCGCATCAAGAACCTCGGTGCCTTTGACCTGGATAATCTCAACTGGAACAAGGTCATCATCTGTACGGACGCCGACGTCGACGGTTATCACATCCGCACGCTCGTACTCACCATGCTCTACCGCCTGGTGCCCACACTTATCGACGAGGGCTACGTGTATATCGCCGAGTCGCCGCTCTACGAGATCAACTGCAAAGAGAAGACCTACTTTGCCTACACCGAGCTCGAGAAGAACGGCATCCTCAAGGAGATTGGCGACCAGAAGTGCTCGATCAACCGCTCCAAGGGTCTTGGTGAGAACGATCCGGACATGATGTGGCTCACCACCATGAACCCCGAGACGCGCCGCCTGATCAAGGTAGAACCCGAGGACGTCACCAAGATGGAGACCATGTTCAACCTGTTGCTGGGCAACGACGAGGCGGGCCGCAAGCGTCACATCTCCGAGCACGGCAAGGAATACCTGGACCAGCTGGACCTGCAGTAGCAGCAAATCGATAACGACGGCCCATAAGAAGTTCAAGAGGAAATCGTGGCAAAGAAGAAGACGAAGAACCAGCCCAAGAAAAAGCAGGTCAACGCCGAGAACGTCATCGGCCTGCACTCCGAGGTCACCGATCAGCCGATCACGCAGACGCTCGAGGTCAACTATATGCCCTACGCTATGAGCGTCAACGTCTCGCGTGCGTTCCCCGAGATTGACGGCTTTAAGCCCTCGCACCGCAAGCTGCTCTACACCATGTACAAGATGGGTCTGCTCAAGGGCGAGCGCCAGAAGAGCGCCAACATCGTGGGCCAGACCATGAAGCTCAACCCGCACGGCGACGCCGCGATCTACGAGACGATGGTGCGCCTGGCCACCGGCAACGAGGCGTTGCTCGCCCCCTTCGTGGAGTCGAAGGGCAACTTTGGCAAGTACTATTCGGGCGACCTGAGCTACGCCGCCTCGCGCTATACCGAGGCCAAGCTCTCCCCCATTAGCGCCGAGATCTTCAAGGACATCGACAAGGACCCGGTCGACTTCGTCGACAGCTACGACGGCGCCATGAAGGAGCCACGCCTGCTGCCCACCACGTTCCCCAACATCCTCGTCTCGGCCAACAAGGGCATCGGCGTCGCCATGGCATCCGATATCTGCGGTTTCAACCTCAACGAGGTCTGTACCGCCACAATGCATTACCTGCAGGATCCCGACTGCGACCTGCTCGAGTACATGCCCATGCCCGACTTCTCGACCGGCGGCGAAATTATCTACCGCCGCGAGGAGATGGAAAAGATAATCGAGACCGGCCTTGGCAGCTTCCAGATTCGCTCCCGCTGGCGCTGGATTCCCGAAGAGCGCATCATCGAGGTGTACGAGATCCCCTACACCACCAAGACCGATGTCATCATCGAGCGCATCGTCAAGCTCTCCAAGGAGGGCAAGGTCAAGGAGATCGCTGACATCCGCGACGAGACCGACCTTTCGGGCCTGCGCATCGCTATCGACCTTAAGCGAGGTGTCGACCCCGACAAGCTCATGGCCAAGCTCTATCGCTCGACCACGCTGCAGGATTCGTTCTCGTGCAACTTCAACGTGCTGGTCGATGGCTACCCCCGCGTTATGGGCGTGCGCCAGATCCTGCACGAGTGGGTCAAGTGGCGTATTGAGTCTACGCGCCGCCGCATTAACTTTGACCTGGGCAAAAAGTCCGAGCGCCTGCACCTGCTGCACGGCCTCGAGGCGATCTTGCTCGACATCGACAAGGCAATCGCCATCATCCGCGGCACCAAGCTCGAAGCCGAGGTCGTGCCCAACCTTATGAAGGGTTTCGACATCGACGAGACCCAGGCCGAGTTTGTTGCCGAGCTTAAGCTCCGCAACATCAACGAGGAGTACATCCTCAACCGCACCAAGGACATCGCCAAGCTCGAGGGCGAGATTGCCGAGCTTGAGGAGATCCTCTCGAGCGAGGAGAACATCAAGAAGGTCATCAGCGACGAGCTGGCCGCGGTCAACAAAAAGTACGTGATGCCGCGCCGCACGGGCAGGATCGAGCCCCATGAGGTCATCGAGGTGAGCCTGGAGCCCGAGGTCGAGGAGTACCCGGTCACCATCATGCTCTCGCGCGATGGCTACCTTAAAAAGATGACGGACCGCGTGCTCAAGAAGGCGACCACGCTCAGGTACAAGGACGGCGACAAACCCTTTATCGAGTTCCCGTCCTCCAACACCCACGAGCTGCTGGTCTTTACCAACAAGAGCCAGGTGTACAAGTGCAAGGTTGCAGCGTTTGAGGACACCAAGTCGGCCCAGCTGGGCTCGTACCTGCCGACCGATCTTGAGATGGAACCCGACGAGAGCGTCATCTGGGTCATCGACCCCGAGGATTACAAGGCCGACGTGCTGTTTGTCTTTGAGAACGGCCGCGTGGTGCGCGTCGCGCTTTCTGGATACGTCACCAAGACCAACCGTAAGCGCCTCAAGAACGCCATCTACGGTGGCAGCAAGCTGCTGTATGCCCAGGTGCTCAAGGAAGATCGCGACATCGCGCTGGTCTCGAGCGACTATCGTTTGATGAACTTCAACACGTCGCTGCTTAAGACCAAGACGACCACCAACACGCAGGGCGTCCAGGCCTTTACGGCCAAGAAGGGCCGCTCGGTCACCACCGTCGGCACGACCGAGGAAATCCTTGGCGCCGGCGTCTCCGCCGAAAAGTTCACCGCGCAGAGCCTGCCCTCCGCTGGTGCCCTTATGAAAGAAAACGACATGCCGAGTCTGTTTGACTAAAACAACGGTGGCCAAACCGTCATGGTTGTACAAAGCAGCGGGGCCCGGAGCGCAGCAACATCGCGCTCCGGGCCCCATGCATTACAGCAGCATCATCCCTATAGACAAAATGTCGCATAAAGTGGAACAGACATAAGCCCATCATTCATTCCAAAGGGCTTAGTCGATAGCCTGATAAGGCGTACGCCCGGATGGGTCTTTTTAAGTGAGGACAGGCTTCGAGATCTTGTGTTCTCCCCCGCCTTGACTTCAATCGCAGACAAGCATCCCTGCTTCTCTACTACAAAGTCGATTTCCGCACGATTATCTCGCGCCCAATAATGCAGCGGATAGCCCATGGCTGAAAGCTGTTGGGCAACGTAGTTTTCGGTAAGTGCGCCCATGAATGTGCCGCCGATGCCGGCTAGAATATCGGCGCGTTGAGCACCGGCCTTGGAGACGAGCAGCCCTGTATCCGCCTGATAGATTTTAAAAGCAGAAGGGTTAACGAAGGCCTCTAAGGGGCTTTCGATCTGCCCGACTAGGCTGCAGCGCGCCACCGTGCCCGACAATACAAGCCAATCGAGAGCATCTCCAAAGAGAGACGCATTGCCCCCCGCTCGCACTACCTTGTATTGAAATTTACGATTCTCTTTGGCAAGCTGCTGTGGAATGGAATCGAAGCACGCACGCGTCTTTGCGCTCAAGCGTTCATCAGCATATTTATTGGTGTCGGCGGAATATCCGTCGAGAATAATCCGATGCTTTTCGGCCACATCAATGATTGACTGATCATCGATGTACGTTTGGACCGCCTCGGGCATTCCGCCAACAACAAGATACTGTCGATAGAGCCCAAGCGCCTTTTCATGAAGGCTTGGCGCAAGAGGACCCATTATCTCGAATGATGAGCGTATCTCGTCGACCAGCTGATCGTGCCCCATCGCCCAGAGAAACTCCTCGAAATCGAGTGGAGTCATCTCGATCAAGTCGGTCTTTCCGACGGGGAACGAATACGACTGATGGTTAATGGCAACCCCAAGAAGCGACCCGGCAGCCGCAACGTAATACTCGGGAGCATCTTCGCAAAAGTATTTAAGGGAAGTGAGCGCTTCCTCGCATGCCTGGATCTCGTCAATGAACAGTAAGGTTTTGCCAGGCACGATACGCTGTCCCGTACGAGCCTCGATCGCACGTACGATCGAATGAGGGTCAAGACCGCCCGAAAAATCCGCTCGCGCCGACCGGTCGTTCTCAAGATTAACGTAGACAACCGATTCGAAAAGATCCTGGGCGTACGTTCTGAGCAAATAGGTCTTGCCACACTGGCGCACGCCTTTGACCAGCAAAGGTTTTCTATCAGCTCTGTCTCGCCATTCCCTAAGGAGCTCGTCTGCCTTGCGACGCATACGTAACCTTCCCTCATGAACTTCTATTTGACAATATTTTAACGCGGATTAATTTGTTTTCAGTTATTTTTCTGCGTTTAAAAATTGTTCTATACGGCACTTGAGGGGAATTCGCCCCTATCTCTCGGTAAGGACAGCAAGCATTTCCACCAACGCTGATTGCCATGCGTTCTTCTTGTCCTTAGGCGAGCTTGCGAGCGAGCTCTCGCACCTCTTTCAACTTGGGCGACGATGCCATGCTGTCGCGCTCGGTCATGCCACCAATCGTGACAATGCCCTGGTCCTCCCACTTGCAGTACGCGCAGGTTGACTTGTACATAGCGATCGCCGCATCATAGACACCCTCGCTGTGGCTATCGAGCAAAAGGGCCGTCTTGGTGAACGGGAAACCCGTGGCACCGAAGGCGTACAGGCGGTCGATGGCGGTCTTTTCCTGCGCAGTGATATCAAACCAGTAGATAGGCGAAGCGAAGACAACCATGTCGGTGTCTTTCAGCGACTCAATCACGTTGGCCATGTCATCCTTCTGCACGCAGACGCCCTCATGGGCGAAGCAGTACTGGCATCCCAAGCAGCCGGCGATCTTCTTGCTGGCAACGCGGATGACCTCGACCGTATGGCCGCCCTCACGCGCGGTCTCGGCAAACGCCTCGACCATGGTATCGGTATTGGCGCCCTTACGCGGGCTGCCGCTCAATACAACGATATTCATAGGATTCCCTCTCCTTCATGCTGCAGGCGCGCAGCATTTTTTCTTGTAACCAAAACAAATGGGGTTAATCAATCGCCAGCAGGCCATATCTCTTGCTCAAGTTCCCTAAAGAAGCTCAAGGCGATTGCGATTGCCTTATACAACATCGAAAACCAAAGAGGGGCCATAGCAACGTCGCCTGCCTGAAATGGCACGCTGTCAAGATCAACTACGGGGATCGTGGCGAGCCGATACCGCCCGCATGCCTCCTTCGGAATAGGCACTGAGCAGCTCCTGGGCGTGAGCGAACTCGGGTCCCCGCCTCCAACCAAGTAGGCGGTTGACCGCGAGATTTCCCTGGACGTTGTGGACGAAGAGCAGATAGGCGTCCTCGCGCGAAAGCCCAGTCTCCTCCATGATCGAGGGAACCATCTGCTCGGCGCCGCGCTCGACGACGCGCTGTGCCACCCGGGCGTACGCGTCGTCATCCGAGTAGAGCAGATAATAGTCATCGTTTGCCGGCGGACGCTGGCAGAGGGCACCCGCCTCCGTTCCCTCGAGCGGCGGCACCGCCGCCAAGGCCTCGTCGATAAGCGCGTCGAGCAGGGCGAACTTGTCCTCGTAGTGCAGATAGAACGTGCCACGGTTGATATCGGCGCGGCGGCAGATATCCGCTACCGTCATCTTCGCGAAGCCGACCTCGGCCAGCAGCGCGAAGAACGCCTCCCGTATGACCAAGAGTGTATAGCGTCGGCGACGATCGATCTTCCCCGCTTCCATTACCCCTCCAATTGTAACGCTCGACAATGCCCGGCAAACGCTCGTTTATCGACAGCAGGCCGAAGCTGTTCATTGCTCTTAAGCAAATCGACATCGATACTTTTTATAGACACCTGTTTATAATAGCTGAAAGAAGGTATCCAGTGACCCTGTACGAGCAGCTCGTTATCGAGCTCGCCAACCAATCGTTTTCCCTTCAGGCCGCCTACCGCAGCGGCGGCACGCCCTATGAGCTGAGTGACCGCAAGCCCGAGCCCTACGACCAGCAAATCAGGGACTTCGCCCGCATGATCGAGGAAGCCGATTGCGTGCTGGTGGGCGGGGCCTCCGGGCTCTCCGCGGCGGGCGGCGGCGACTTCTACTACGAGGACAACGCGACCTATCGCAAGCATTTCGGCAAATTCGCCGAGCGTTACGGTTTCAAGGGCGCTTTCGAGGGGTCGTTCTACCGCTGGCCCACCGCCGAGGCGCGCTGGGGATACCTCGCCACCTTCCTCGACACCACGCTCAACGCCCCGCTGCGCAAGCCCTACAAGGACCTCGACGCCATTCTCGCCGAGAAGGATTTCTTCGTGCTCACCACCAACCAGGACACGCAGTTTGTGAAGCTCTATCCCTGGGAGAAAGTGGCAGAGATCCAAGGCGACCACCGCTTCTTTCAGTGCTCCCGCTGTTGCACCGACGCGGTGTGGGATGCGGTCGAGCCGGTCTCCAACATGGTAGAGGCCATGGGAGACGGCCTTGAGGTTCCGACAGAGCTCGTGCCGCGCTGCCCGCACTGCGGGGCAGAGGCGTTCCCCTGGGTTCGCGGCTACGGCAACTTCCTGCAGGGCGAACTCTACGAGGAGCAGTACCGCAAGGTGTCCGAATGGCTCGACGCGCACGCACGGCAGAGGATCCTCTTCCTCGAGCTGGGTGTGGGCCGCATGACGCCCGCGTTTATCCAGGAGCCGTTCTGGGCCCTCACGGCGCAGTTACCGCAGGCCAGCTACATCGCCGTAAACAACAAGACGCAGTTTCTCCCCCGCGCGATCGAGGATCGGGGGCTCGCCGTTCGCGCCGACATCGCCGACGTGCTCGCCGACGTGCGCAAGACGCTGGGGAGGTAGCGCATGGAGACGGCGAAAGCAGTTCGC
This sequence comes from uncultured Collinsella sp., assembly GCA_938023705.1. Taxonomy (GTDB): domain Bacteria; phylum Actinomycetota; class Coriobacteriia; order Coriobacteriales; family Coriobacteriaceae; genus Collinsella. The sequence continues at coordinate 945 of CALJDJ010000044.1, read as the reverse complement.
ATAGGCAGGGCGCTAGCCGAAGCGGATCTTGTCATCATCGGCGCTAGCAACGGACTCGACATGGCGGAGGGGCTCAACCTTTTCTGCGCCGATGCTCATTTCCAAGAGGCGTACGGGGACCTCGCCCAGGCAGACGGCATCGGCTGCATACTGCAGGGGCTCGCTTCCCCGGATGCCAGCGTGCGACGCCGATGGGCCGAGCGGTTCCATCAAAAGGAGTATCTCGAATATGAGCCCGGCTCGCTCATGAACGGGCTGCGGCGTCTTACGGAGCATGCCGACACCTTCGTGGTCACATGCAACATCGACGGGCACTTCGCGCGCGCCGGGTTCGACGAGGAGCGCGTGCTCGAGACGGAGGGGAGCATACGCACGTCGATCGACGAGCGGCGTCTCGCCCATCCAGACGCCCTCGCCACGGCCCAGCTCGAGGAGCTCGAGCGCCTTGTGCAAGCCCATCGCAACGGCAGGGTCGCCATCCTCGAACTTGGCGTGGGACTGCGCAACGGCATCATAAAGCACATGCTCGCCCAGATCGCGAACGTCTGCGAGCACGCCACCTACATCGTGTTCAACTACAGCCAGGCTATGGCGCCCGATGCATCGTGCGAGACGATTCTCGTTGACGGCGATATGACCCCGACTTTCGAGGAGATTGCCCAATGCCGTCTCTAGAGAGGGAAGCGTATAGGCTTCGAAGCCTTATCGACGATGCCGACGCCATCATCGTCGGCATCGGCTCGGGCATGTCAAGCGCCGCCGGGTTCAACCATTACAACCGCGCAGGCATGGCGCGCGCCGGAATGACGGACTGGCAGCAAGCCTTTGGCTTCAAGAGTCTTTTTGACGGCTTCTACCACCTCTACCCCAGCCTCGAGCAGCAATGGGCATACTACGCGCGATATATCGATTTCATGCTGCGCGAGCTGGCCTCGCAGCCCTATC
>CALJDJ010000043.1 GCA_938023705.1 uncultured Collinsella sp. | reverse complement strand
CGGCCGTGCGCGGGCGCCCGGTCGGCGGCCCGTTCTGGGCGCGCCTCAATCGTAGTCCGAGACGGTCCCGGGCTGACAATTTCGACTGTAATGGACGTTCTTAAACGACTAGTCAAACAAGAACGTCCCCAATGACTAAGTTAGGCGATGTGGAGAGGGTTAGCGGCGTCGACGGCGTCGGGGGCGTCAGAGGGGCCGTCGGGGGCAGCGTCTGCCGGGTCCTCGTCGGGGGTCTCGATCTGCTTGATCATGACCTCTTGGCCCTGGAGCAAATAGGTATCGCCACTGCCGCAATGGGGGCAGGTCTTGCCGTGCTCGACTGTCGCATAGTCGCGGCCGCACGCCTCGCAATGCGTCACGGCCTCGACGGGCTCCACGATAAGCTCCGCGCCCTGCGTGATGGACTTTTTATCTGCCGCCCAGCGCCAAGCGTCGAGCAGCAAGTCGGGAACGACGCCCGAGACCTCGCCCAGCAGCAGCGTGACGCTCGAAACGCGACGCACGCCATTGGCGCGCGCCACGTTCTCAACATCGCGAATAATGTGATAAACGATTCCCAATTCATGCAAGGTAGAAACCTTTCAACAACGGTTGATGCGATGCAAACTCAAAGCAAGGGGACGGCGAAATCTAGTCTGCGCCGTCCCCTTACCCGCCATGGTTACCTATTTACGACCGAACTTGATTTTGATTGCACGCTTTAAAGCATACTTGCCAAGGCTCGGGAGCTTTTGCTCGTATTTGACCATCGTGGAGCACTCGGGGCGGTCGCGATCCAGATGGATGGCATCGAACGCGCACTTGGTGGTGCACAGGCCGCAGCCGATGCACTTGTTGGGGTCAACGATCGAGGCGCCGCAGCCCAGGCAACGGGCGGTCTCGGCGCGCACCTGTTCCTCGGTAAAGGTCTCAACATACTCGCTAAACGGCGCAGCCTTCTCGCGCTCGCGGTCCACGTGGGCAACCTCGCGGCTCGCGTTGTCGTAGCTCTCGATCACGACATCGTCGCGGTCGAGCGCGGTGTAGCGGCGCTGGTTGCGGCCGATGGTGAGCGTGGATCCCGGCTGCACAAAGCGATGGATGGACACGGCGGCCTCGTGACCGGCGGCGATGGCATCGATGGCAAAGCTCGGACCGGTATAGACGTCGCCGCCCACAAAGATGTCGGGCTCGGCGGTCTGGTACGTCTGCGGATCGGCAAGGGCACCCTGGCCGCGGCCGAACTCTACCTTGGAGCCTGCCAGCAGGTCGCCCCACACAATGGACTGGCCAATCGACATGACCACGCGGTCGGCATCGACGCGGCGCAGGTCGTTCTCGTCGTACTCGGGTGCAAAACGGCCCTCGTCGTCATAGACACGCGTGCAGCGCTTGAAAGTGATGCCGCACACACGGCCGGCCTCGTCCAGATGGATCTCCTTAGGGCCCCAACCGCAGCTGATGTGCGCGCCGTCCTCAATGGCCTCGCGACGCTCCTCCTCGCTGGCGGGCATCTGGGCCTCGCTCTCCAGGCAGAACATCTCAACATGCTCGGAGCCCAGACGGCAGGCGTTGCGGGCAACGTCGATGGCCACGTTGCCGCCGCCCACCACGATGGTGCGGCCGGGCAGCGCGTCAATCTTGCCGCTGTTGACCTCGCGAAGGAAGTCGACGGCCACGGTCACATCCTCGGCATCCTCGCCCGGAATGTCGGCAAGGCGGCCGCCCTGGCAGCCAATAGCCACGTAGAAGGCCTTAAAACCCTGCGTGCGCAGCTCATCGAGCGTCACGTCACGGCCGACTTCCACGCCATAGCGGAACTCGGCACCCATCAGGCGAATGATCTCGACCTCGGCCTCGATAACATCCTTCTGCAGCTTAAAGCTGGGAATGCCGTAGGTGAGCATGCCACCCGGGCGCTCGTTTTTCTCGAACACGACGGGCTTGTAGCCCTTCTCGGCAAGATAGAAAGCGCAGGACAGACCGGCCGGGCCGGCACCGATGATGGCAATCTTCTGGTCGAAGCCGCCAGCGCGCGTCGGCGTCACCACGGGCGGGACGTAGCGGGTCGCAGCGTCCAGATCGCGCTGGGCGATAAACTTCTTGACTTCGTCGATAGCCACGGCGGCGTCCACACGACCGCGGGTGCAGGCATCCTCACAGCGGCGGTTGCACACACGGCCGCAGATAGCGGGCAGCGGGTTCTCGCGCTTGATGAGTGCCAGTGCCTCGTCATAGCGGCCCTGCGCCGCGAGCTTCAGATAGCCCTGAACGGCAACGTGCGCGGGGCAGGCCGTCTTGCAGGGCGCCGTGCCGGACTCATGCGTCTCGATGCGGTTGTCGTTGCGGTAGTTGGGCGACCACTTGGTGTGGTCCCACTTGGTGGCATCGGGCAGCTCCTGGCGCGGATACTCGGGCACCTTGCCGCCGGCCTTTTTGCTGCAGAGCTTCTGGCCGAGCTTGGCGGCACCGGCCGGGCACACCTCAACGCAGCGACCGCAGGCTACGCACTTGTCCTTCTCGACCTTGGCGACATAGGCCGAGCGCGACAGGTTGGGCGTGTTGAACAGCTGCGAGGTGCGCAGGGCGTAGCACACGTTGACGTTGCAGTTACAGATGGCGAAGATCTTGTTCTCGCCGTCGATGTTGGTGATCTGGTGCACAAAGCCGTTGTCCTCGGCCTGGCGCAAGATGTCGTAGACCTCCTCGCGCGTCACATAGTGGCCGCGGTCGGTCTCGACCACATAGTCGGCCATATCGCCCACGGCAATGCACCAGTCGGCGGGGTCGTCGGCGCAGCCCTCGCCCATCACACGACGGCTCGCGCGGCAGCTGCAGGTGCTGGCGGCATACTTACCCTCGTATTTGTCGAGCCAATGCTCGATATGCTCGATCGGCACCGACGTGCTCGCGGCATCGATGGCCTTCTCAACCGGAATGACATGCATGCCGATGCCGGCACCACCGGGCGGCACCATCGGCGTGGCCTTGGACAGCGGTCCCTTGGACGCCTGCTCAAAGAACTTGGCATAGACCGGGTGCTCCTCGAGCTGGCTCACGCGCATGTTGAGGAACTCGGCGGAACCCGGCACCAGCATGGGCAGCACCCACTGCTTGGCGCGCTCGGGGTTTTCCCAGTTGTACTCGAGCAGACCCGTGTAGCTCATGTCGTCGAGCATCTTCTCGATATCGGCTTCGGGCATGCCGGTGAGCTTGACCATCTCGGGCAGCGTATAGGGACGGCGCATCTTCATCTTGCAGAGCACTTCGGCCTGCTCGTCGGTTGCGGCCTCGGCAAACGACCAGTACTCGTAGCCCAGCAGCTCGTCGCGGTGCAGCAGGCGGTTGGTGCAGTGCTCACACAGTTTGACGATGGCCTCGCGCGGATGCTCCGGTATCGGCGGCACGAACTCCGCGCCGATATCGGGCTCGGTATAGCTAATCCCCGGTCCGTTGAGAATCATAGTCGTCCCTTCTCTTGCCACAGCCCGGCGAGACCGCAGCGCCCCTCTTTTTTTGCAGGCCGGGCATGCCCCCATGCCTTTCACCCGCCATTGTTGACATTGTGTCAAAAATAGTATTGACGAACCGTCAACAATATTCAAGACTGTTAGGCGAACGGTCAGGCAAAAGAGGATGAAAGGCGGCAAAACATGGGCAACAACGCAGCAGATATCTCTGTGGTCGATGCCGTCCCCGCATCCGATAGCGCGGCAAAACGCCTGACGGGCGACGAGCGCCGTCGCGAGATCCTCGCCGCTGTGCGCGCCGTGAGCGCCGAGCTTGGTGTGTCCCATCTTTCGGTATCGGCCGTGACCAAGCGGGCTGGCTGCACGCGTTCGCTGTTCTACCACTACTTTGCCGATATGGATGCCGCCGTCACCGCCGTTATGGACGAGGCAATCGACGGCTTTATCGCCGAGCTCGAGCAGTGGAACGCCAGCCGCACGGTTGGCGACATCGAAGGCGCACTCGACACCGTTGCTCCGCTCTTTAAGCGCCTGGTCGTGAGCGGCCACGAGTTGCCGAGCACGCTCACCTCGAGCAGCGGCGCGCTCTACGGCGGCTTTTTGCACAACGTGGTCCAGCGTGTGGCGCAGTATATCTGCGATACCACCGTGGTGGATTTTGTCGCCCATCATGAGCTACGCATCGACCATGTCTACGAGACGTTCTACACCCTCATTATGGGGTTGTTGATGTATATCCGCACGCACCCCGATGTGCCCGACGAGACGGTCAAGGAAATCATCGCCTCGACACTCCACATCGAGGGCTATACCGCCAAGTATCCGGAGCGCAAGCCCCAGAACTGACGACATTTGGCCAAACTGCCCGCGATCAGAAGAGGGGCCGCGGGCGTGTGAAAGGAGAGCAGCATGCTGTTCGATGTTTGGGGTAGCGATACCCTTATCCACTGGGCCGGCTGGGCCATGGTCTTTATTGGCCTGATCGTGCTCAACGAGATCGGCCGCCGCACCAAGCTGGGCGCGGCAATCATCTTTGGCGTGGCTCCGCTGGCCATGACCATCTACTGCGTCGCTATCGCCATCGGCGTTTCGCAGGGCGCCGAGTGGGCGCTCACCAACCCCACCCATGTGTACCAGAACAGCTGGTTCCACTACGCCAAGGTCTACGCGGCGTTGACCGGTTGCTGGGGCTTCATCGCCATTAAGTATCAGTGGGGCAAGATCGGCAAGGCGCACTGGTTCCGCGCGTGGCCGTTTGTGATCGTCGCCATCAACATCATGATCGCCGTCGTGTCCGACTTTGAGAGCGCCTATCACTTCTTTGTCCTGGGCGAGTCCACCTGGGTCACCTCCGAGGGCGCCACGCAGCTCGCCGGCTGGAACAACGTGTTCAACGGCATCGCCGGTATCATCAACATCTTCTGCATGACCGGTTGGTGGAGCGTCTACGCCTCCGAGGACAAGACCGACATGCTGTGGCCCGACATGACCTGGGTCTACATCATCGCCTACGACATCTGGAACTTCTGCTACACCTACAACTGCCTGCCCACCCACTCCTGGTTCTGCGGCTTTGCGCTGCTGCTGGCGCCCACCGTCGCCGCCTTTATCTGGAACAAGGGCGGCTGGATCCAGAACCGCGCCTTTACGCTGGCCATTTGGTGCATGTTTGCCCAGGTGTTCCCGTACTTCCAGGAGGAGTCCATCTTTGTGACCCACTCTACGCTCGACCCCGGCGCCGCTACCGCGGTCTCGATCGCCGCACTGGTCGCCAACGTCGCCGCGATCATCTACATCGCCTACCGCGCCAAGAAGCTCGGCCGCAATCCCTACAAGCAGGATGTCTTTGAGGGCACCAGCGATTGGGAAAAGGCCACCGCTCGCCGTGCCAAGGTTGATTACGCGCACGCCGAGTAACATGTTGGCCGCTGTTGGCACTTGGGCATAGGCCCGCTCACCAGGCCTTTCAATCCAATGTCTCGCAGAGCCCCCGAAAAGCGTTTCGCTCGCTTTCCGGGGGCTTTTTGTCGTTGCGCCTCTATTCATCTATTCAAAAACACGCGCATATATAAAATCGGATTTCAAATCATGCGGCGGCTCTATGGAGCCCCGTTTTTGGGTACAGTGTTGTCCCGATGTCGAGCTTGGGGGATATATGAAAGATGAGACGATGGGCCAAGAGGATGCGGCCCAAGATGCAGAAGCATGCGCCGAGGCCCTGGAGAGCCTAGACCAGATCGCGCTGGCCGAGATTGCGTTTGACGATTCGAGCGTTGATGTGCAGGATGAGCCGGAAATCGAGGCGCAGCCCGATGATCAGGATGCAAAAGACGATGGCGCCGCGCCCACCGAAGACGAAGCGGGGCACCAGGAATCCGAATGCGGGGCCGACGACCAGCCCGAATCCGACACGAGCGAAGAAACCATCTTGCTCGACAGCTTGCCGGCCGAAGATTCGCTGACCCGCGAGCTCCCTGGCTTAGGCTCCGCGCCTGCCGTGGACGAGACCATCGCCATGGGCGATATTCCTCTACCGTCCGTTCCTTCGGCACATGAGGCCGAGGTCCGCCATCGCAAGATGTCGCCCAAGCGCCGCAATCTAATGGTCGCCGGCGCTGTGGCCGTTGCGCTCGTCGCCGGCGGCGCAGGCTACGCAGCCTGGAACGGATACCGGCAAGAGCAGGCTGCCATCGCCGCCGCCAATGCCCACACGATGATGTCGGTGCAGATTGGTGTATATGCCGCGGGGCTCGACTGTTCCACCGGCTCCAAGATTCCCGTACAGGTGAGCGGCCAGGATTCTGACGGCTCCTCCGTAAGCGAAACACTCTATGTTGACGAGCACGGCCGTGGCATCAAACTGCTACCCGGTGACTACACGCTCTCCATTGCCGCCTCCCCCATCGCGGCCGACGGCACCATCTATACCGTCCCGACCACCAAGACGCAGGTCACGATCAAGAGCGACGGACAGGACCTAAACAGCCAGGCCGCCTTTAAGCTCAAGGTGCCTTCGGCCGACACGGTAACCGACGACCAGATCGATGCCGCCGCCAAATATGCCGAGGAGGGAGGCGCGAGCTCCGCCGCCACCGCCAAGGTGCTCCAGCAGGCGGCAACCGCGCGGCGCGACGCCGCCGTCAATGCCGTGAGCGCGCAAAAGGCACAGGCGGCCCGTGATGCCGACGCCCGTCACAAGGCAACCGACCTCTACCAGCTCGATATCCCCGTCGAGTGGTACGGCAAGGTCGAGACTTGGCAAAATGGCAGCACGCTATGCATCTATCTTGCCGGCGACAGCGATACGCCGATTGTGACGCTCGTCGCGGTGCGCGAGGGCGAGAGCTTTACGCCCGATGAGGGCGATACGGTTTTGGGTGCGGCCAACCTAGGCAACGGTTATACCGTCTACGCCAGCGGCCCCGTCTATCCGTACGTGGTGCCCCAGACCATCAACGGACGGACGCAGAATCCCGTGTCGACCTACCCCATGAACACGGCCATTGAGCTTGTCGAGCTCACGACCGGCAACCGCTACACCTATAGCCAGATCAAGAACGTACTGGTCGGCAAAGACGGCAAGGCCGACGCTGCGACCAAACTAGAGACCGACTACCTCGCCCAGATTCTCCTGCCGAGCATCAAGGCCCAGGACTAGCGGACCATGACACCTGAGTCCTGGCCTCGCAAATCCATAGACGATTAGGAAAGGAGCCACTTCCATGCGGGCACAGCATGTACCACGCCGTGTTTGCATGGAATATCGGCCTGCTCATCCATGGTAACGATTACCGACTCGCCAAGATCAAACTGGGCCATCGCGGCATCGAGCGCGGCAATTTCGCGCTCGCGCGTTTTCTCGCTTGTCATATCCACACTTACCTGAATCAGGCCGTAAGCCTGCATGAGCAGTGCATCCCCAGCCACAAAGTCCACCTCATGGCTTTTATTCTTATCTTTAATCAGCAGGCGGCAAACCGAACCGGGCCGCACGGCGGGGGTCCTTCTTCTGAGCGCATTGAACACCGCGGTCTCGAGCCTCTGACCATGATCCAATGCCGATGCGGGGGAGAACGCTCCGAACATCGCAGGATCGACGGCGTAGACCTTAGACGCAGACCGCGTATTATTTGCAAGCGAACGCGTGAACTCCGGCACCGAAAACAGCAGGTAGGCATCCTCGTAATACTCAAGTAAGTCGCTGAGCGTATTTCGACTGACGGATATCTGTCTGCTCTTGAACTCGTTGTACACTTTGTTCACTGACAGCTCTCGTCCCGAAGATGCCATGCACCGCGCCAGAAACAGCGAGGCCAAACGGGGGTTCTTGACGTCGTAACGTTCAACGACGTCCATGGCGACCGTTCGCGACGCATATTCCTGTAGCAGCTGAATCGCGTCTGCGGGCGTCTGCTCAAGTGTCGCGATGAATCCCCCTCGCTCGAGATATCCGACCAGATGGTGTCGGAGCAACGCTGCATCGCTCGAGGAGAAGGGTGCGTTCGACTCAGGAACGCTCCCCGTCTTATATCGGACGTATTCCGAAAAACTCAACGGAAAAAGCTCTCGCACAAGAGAACGGCCCCTGAACTCGCTCTTAAGTTCTGAGGACAGCATCTTAGAAGAAGATCCCGTCACGTAAACGGTCGCCTTCTCCGTATCGACCACGCGTCGCAGAAACGCACCCCATTCGGGTATTTCCTGGATCTCGTCAAAGAAAAGGTAGGCGCCCTCGCCTCGAGCAGCAGGATATAGTGCATAGAATGTATCGAGCACGTCCGCTAGTAGCGATGGCTCATACGGACGCAAGCGCTCATCCTCAAAATTGAAATATAGCATCCGGTCAAGCTCGACGCCTTGGCCCTGAAGCCGCCGTATCTCCTGATACAGGCGATACGTCTTTCCACAACGACGGGCGCCCACAATCACATATACGATGTTGTCGCGCTTTGGCTCCTGCGGGTTGCCCAGATCAAGGTCGCGCTCAAAGACCTGCGGAATCCCCTGTTGCTCAAAGTCCTTTATTTTTTGAGCCACCAAGTCGTTGAATGCCATAATTCTCCAATCTTGCTCTCCTGCTAATCAAGATTATAACGATTCTTGATTAGCAGGAGAGCAAGATTATGCGTATCTTGATTAATGGATAAGCAAGTTTTCTATTAGTGGCCCCTCCCGGAGGATATCGAGCGGCCGAGGGGGGCAGGCATGAACGCCTCTAGCCGAAAACAAAGTAGCTAAAAAAGCCCCGTCCCAAATGAGCTACTTAACGCCAGGGGTCGGCTTCGAAGAGGGGCTCGCGCTCGGGGCGACGATCGCTATAAGGATCGTAGCCGTCGTCATCCTCGTTCTCGGCACGGATGTAGGGGTCGCGCGGCTTGGGCACAGGCTTGGGCACAGACTTGGGTGCGGCCGGCGCGGCGTTGGCGACCGGCGCATTCGTCTTGTTCTTGTCTATCATCTGCATATCTCCTTGCCATGCAATCGTGTTCAACATTATCGATTGTCGCACGAAAAAGGGCGGCGGACCCAATTGGATCCGCCGCCCTTGGCGTTTAGAGACGGCTGGCAGATTTTAAGGCATGTCCCATAAATCTACTCGGCGTCGGGGACCTCGTAGGTAGCAGACGGCGCGTTGTCGCACACGACGGTAAAGCCGCCGTCCTTGTCGGCATCGACCGTCACCTGATCGCCCTCGCGCACCGTACCGTCGATGATGGCGGCGGCGATGGCGTCCACGACCTCGCGCTGGACCAGGCGCTTGAGCGGACGGGCACCGAACACGGGGTCCAGGCCACCCACGGCGAGCATCTGCTTGGCCGCCGGGGTGATGGCAAGCGTCATGCGCTCCTTGGCCAGACGCGCGCGGACGTCGGCAAGCTGGATGTCGACGATCTTCTCGATCTGCGCCATGCCGAGCGGATGGAACACCACGATATCGTCGATACGGTTGAGGAACTCGGGGCGGAAGGTCTGAGCCATGGCGGCGTCGACCTGATGGCGCATCTCCTCCTCGTCCTTACCGGACAGATCGGCGATGGCCTTGGAGCCCACGTTAGACGTCATGATGATGATCGTGTTCTTGAAGGACACCTGGCGACCCTGGCCATCGGTCAGACGGCCGTCATCAAGCACCTGCAGCAGCACGTTAAAGACATCCGGATGAGCCTTCTCCATCTCGTCGAGCAAAATCACGGAGTACGGACGACGGCGCACGGCCTCGGTAAGCTGGCCGCCCTCGTCGTAACCCACGTATCCCGGAGGCGCACCGATCAGACGTTGGACGCTGAACTTCTCCATGTACTCGGACATGTCGATACGCACGAGCGCACGCTCGTCATCGAACAGGCACTCGGCAAGCGCCTTGGCGAGCTCGGTCTTGCCCACGCCGGTGGGGCCCAGGAAGAAGAAGCTGCCGATGGGCTTGTCCGGATCGGAGAGGCCCGCACGGCTGCGACGCACGGCCGCGGCGACAGCGGAGACCGCCTCGTCCTGGCCGATGACGCGCTTATGCAGCTCGCCCTCCAAGCCCTTGAGCTTGTCGAGCTCGCCCTGCATCATCTTGGAGACGGGCACGCCGGTCCAAGCGCTCACGACCTCAGCGATCTCATCGGAGGTCACCTGTTCGTTGAGGCCCTCGCCGTCCTGCTGCTTTTGCGCCTCGAGCGCAGCCTCGGAATCCTGAATCTGCTGCTGCAGGCCCGGAATCACGGAGTAGCGCAGCTCGGACGCACGGCCCAGGTCGCCGTTGCGCGTCGCACGCTCCTCTTCGCCCTTGGCCTCGTCGAGCTGCCCCTTGAGCTCCTGCACGTGGTCGATAGCGTTCTTCTGGTTGAGCCAGCCGGCCTTTTGCACGTTGAGCTTTTCTTGGACCTCAGCGATCTCTTGGCGCAGAGCCTCCAGACGCTCCTTGGAGGCCTCGTCGGTCTCCTTCATGAGCGCCTGTTCCTCAATCTGCAGCTGAGTGAGCTGACGCGTGGTGGCATCGATCTCGACCGGCATGCTGTCGAGCTCCATGCGCAGGCGGCTTGCCGCTTCATCGACCAGGTCGATGGCCTTGTCGGGCAGAAAACGGTCGGCGATGTAGCGATCGGAGAGGTCGGCAGCTGCCACGAGCGCGCTATCGGTGATATGCACGCCGTGGAAGATCTCGTACTTCTCCTTGAGGCCACGCAGGATCGAGATGGTGTCCTCGACGGTAGGCTCGCTCACCATAACGGTCTGGAAACGACGGGCGAGTGCCGCGTCCTTCTCGATGTACTTGCGATACTCGTCGAGCGTAGTCGCGCCGATTGCGTGCAAGTCGCCACGGGCGAGCGCCGGCTTCAGGATGTTGCCGGCATCCATGGAGCCCTCGGTGGCACCCGCGCCCACGATGGTGTGGAGCTCATCGATGAACAGGATGACCTTGCCCTCGGACTTTTGCACTTCCTTGAGCACGGCCTTCAAGCGGTCCTCGAACTCGCCGCGATACTTGGCGCCGGCGACCAGCGCGCTCATGTCGAGCTCGATGAGGTCGCGGTCGCGCAGGGTGCTCGGCACGTCGCCGGCCACGATACGCTGGGCGATGCCCTCGACGATGGCCGTCTTGCCGACGCCCGGCTCGCCGATGAGCACGGGGTTGTTCTTGGTGCGGCGGGACAGAACCTGGATGGTACGGCGGATCTCGTCGGTACGGCCGATGACCGGGTCGAGCTTGCCGGCGCGGGCCAGATCGCAGATGTTGCGACCGTACTGCTCCAGCGCCTCAAACTGGGTCTTATCCTCGGCAGACGTCACGCGGTCATCGCCACGCAGCTCCTCGTAGACCTGCTCGATGCGCTCCTTGGTGACGCCGGCGTCACGCAGTACACGACCAGCCTCGCCCTTGTCCTCGGCAAGCGCCATCAGCAAATGCTCGGTCACCACAAAGCTGTCGCCCATCTTGGTGGCCTTCTTCTCGGCCTTCTCGATGACGCGGACGAGCTCATTGGACAGGCCCATCTGCTGGCCCTCGCCCGAAACCTTGGGCGCGCGGTCGATGGCATCTTGTGTGGAGCGTGCAAGCTGGGCCGGATCGGCGCCGATGCGCTCGATGATCACGGAGATATTGCGCTCGCCGGCACCAAGCAGGGCGGACAGCAGGTGAATCGGCTCCACCGCGCCGGCCTGCGCGTCGGCAGCCGTGCTCATGGCGGTCTGCAGCGCCTCGCGCGACGTCATTGCTAGCTTATCGATTCTCATGGAATCACCTCTCTTGGGGCGGCCGCCCTACGGGGCGGCTTCACGTTGTTCGAGAAGTATTGTTGCCAGCTTTGCGCGATCTTATACACAAATCTAAGTCTCTATATATAAGATTTTCTGAGTGATTGAAAGATAGGGAGCAGGCGCGCTCACCCGCTACGGCCTCGTCCCCTTACTATCTCAATCTGTAACATCTAGCGACTGTTTATGGCTCTAGATGTTACAGATCGAGATGAAATGACCAGCGGCACCCGTTTATCTAAATCTGTAACATCTAGTCAGCAAATAGAGCTCTATCTGTTACAAATCGAGACAAACAGAAGACACCCGAATCGAAAATCTAAATCTGTAACACCAGGCCCACTTTTAGCGGCCAAGATGCTACAGATCGAGACAGACCGAAAACCACCACAAAGAGGACAGGCACCTTTGTGGTGGTCGCGGTCTCTACTCCTTCGCCGAACCCGTGCTTCCCGATTCGGCGTTCCAGGGCATCTCATCCTCGAACAGCCATGTACGGGCAGATCCACTATCGCGTGCAGTCTGCGGGTCGGGTAAGCAGGTCTGTTTATAGGCATCTTGGATACACTTGCCCATAAAATCGTTGAGCTCGGTCTGGTCGCCCTCCATGACATAGGCGACATCGCCGTCCATGATGTAGATGCTCGGCCCCTCATTGCCCTCGTAGCCCGGATCGTACGAAACATCACATAACTTGGCGCCATTCGTGGTGTCCAACTCGATGGACGAGCGGTATCCGCCAACCATGTCGTTCGCTTTTGCCCGATAGGACGCATATCCATACCAACGCTTGAAGGTTTTACCCTTGAGTAGCTCGGACGCCCTATCGATCAGGCTTGTATCCGTGGTATAGCGCATGGCCCCAAGCTGAATGCGCGGATAATTGCTAATTCCCAGCGCAGCCGGTTGCTCATCAAAATCAACAGTAATGGTCTCGGGCTTGTCGTCGCCGGTCAGAAGTTCGATAGATTGAATCACAGGCTTAACCACCGGTTCCGTCACCGCAGCAGGTAGCAATGCCATGCCGACAACGCCCGCGCCAACCACGGCGATCGCAAGCGCCAAGACAATCAATCCAATACGGGTTGAACGGCTCACGGCAAAACACCTCACAATACAAACCTGCGACGTGCGCTAATGATACCGCCAGCTAACACTATCACCAAAAGAAACCGTCCACTCCCCACCACCACGAAAGGGACAGGCCCTTTTGTGGTGGTTTTCGACTCTGGCGCTCAACTGTCTCGATCCATAACATCTAGCTGCCGTTTTGGACCTCAGATGTTACAGATTGAGATGAAATGTTCAGCAGCTCCCGTTTATCTAAATCTGTAACAACTACTCGGCAAATAGAGGTCCACCTGTTACAGATTGAGATAAACCTCGGACACCACCAAGGCGCCCGTCCCCAATGCGGTGCTTCGACAAAAAGAAGCCGCCCCGATAACAGAGGCGGC
>CALJDJ010000042.1 GCA_938023705.1 uncultured Collinsella sp. | reverse complement strand
CTGCGCGAACACCCCGATTGCGCCGACGAGATTGAGCATAAGGTCCGCCTTGCCTGCGGGCTTGAGTTTGATGACGATGCTCCGTCAGAGGTCGAGCTGACCGATCAGCCTGCGCCTGAGGAGTTTGACGAGCTTTACGCCATCGATGGTTCCGCCATGCTCGATGACGACGAGTAGCGGTTACGCTCATGTCGTATACGGTGACCGAGGCCACGGTCGTCTTTCCCGATAAGAAGGCGGCTTCCTCGTTCTCGAGCGGGTATGCGTCCAAAAAGCCTTGCGCACATATCGATTGTGAGCTTGAGGGCGGTTTTGAGCGGTCCATTTGGATTCCCGTGCGGGTTGCGCGCCTGTATGTCAAAAATCGCCCCGATCTTCCCTGTGATTGGGATAACTTTCGTGAAGCGGTGCAGCTCATCGAGCGTAAATGTGCACTTACCATGGTGACTGAGATGCTATCGCGACGCGACCATGCGACGGGTGAGGTCCGTGACAAGTTGGCACGCTACGGCTTTCGCCAGACCGCGATCGATTTCGCCGTCGAGCGCGCCACCGAGTATCGCTTTTTAGACGAGAACCGCTTTTGCTCGTACTTTATCGAGGAACGCAAGCGGCGCGGTTGGGGACAGCGTAAAATCGAGACCGAGCTCAAGCGCCGTCATGTCGTGCTCGATGACATTCCCGGTTATCCCGAGGATTATTTTGCCGTCGAAGACGATTTGGCGCGTGCGTCAGCCCTGCTCGCCAAGCGGCGTGTTCCAGAGACGCGCGGATTCGAAAAACTGGTTCGGTTTTTGATGGGCAAGGGCTTCTCGTATCACATCGCCGCCGATGCCGTTAAGGCACGTCTCGATGCCGAACGTGAGGAATGTGCGGTTTAGGCGTATGCGTTTTGTGGCCCTGCCGTTCACCGCGTTTTAGCCGCCGTGCTGGGGCCATTTATTTGACAGTTGTTGTGGTTCAACGTACGATAAACACTGTCATTTGCTTTGTGATATGTGCTCATCTGTGATGAGTTTGTTTATATGTTTATCTGTATCCGACCCGCATAAGCTGCGCCCATATTACTCAAATGTCGCGAGCCGTTCGTAAGGACGGTTCGCTTTGTTGTGTAACGAATCCATAAAAAGGAGTGAGCATGCCTATCATCGCAGCGCTCGTTGGCATCATTTTGGGTGCCATCGCCGCCATTGCCTACATGCGCACCGCCAAGCAGGGTAGTCTTCACGAGGCCGACGAAAAAATCCAGTCGGCACACGCACAGGCTGAGTCCCTGATCGGTGATGCCAAGCGTCAGGCCGAGACCCTCAAAAAAGAGGCTCTGCTCGAGGCTAAAGAGGAGATCATCAAGAACAAGCAGGCCGCCGAGGCCGAGGACAAGCAGCGTAAGAACGAGATTCGTACGCTCGAGAACCGCGTGATGCAGCGCGAGGAATCCCTCGATCGCCGCAACGACGCTCTCGACAAGCGCGAGCATCAGCTGTCCAGCCAGGCCGGTCAGGTCGAGAAGCGCTCCCGTGAGCTCGAGGAGCTCTGCGCAAAGCAGACCTCCGAGCTCGAGCGTATCGCCGACCTTACCCGCGAGGACGCCCACAAGGAGCTCCTCGATAAGGTTCGCGGCGAGGTCACCCACGAGGCCGCCACGATCATTCGCGAGTCCGAGCAGCAGGTTCGCGCCGAGTGCCACAAGACCGCCCAGGAGATTCTGTCTCTGGCGATTCAGCGCTGCGCTGCCGATCACACTGCCGAGGTCACCGTTACCTCCGTGCACATTCCCTCTGATGACCTCAAGGGCCGTATCATCGGTCGCGAGGGTCGCAACATCCGGACCTTCGAGCAGGTTTCCGGCGTCAACCTCGTGATCGACGACACGCCCGAGACCGTCGTTCTTTCGAGCTTCGACCCGGTCCGTCGTGAGACCGCCCGTGTCGCCCTCGAGAACCTCATCGCCGACGGCCGCATTCACCCTGCCCGTATCGAGGAGATGTATCACAAGGCCGCCGACCTGGTTCAGCAGCGCGTGCGCGAGGCTGGCGAGCAGGCTGCCTTCGATACCGGCATCCACGATCTGCACCCCGAGATCGTCAAGACCCTTGGTGCCCTGCGCTACCGTACCTCGTTTGGTCAGAACGTGCTTCAGCATTCCCTCGAGGTCTCTGATCTGTGCGGCGTGATGGCTTCCGAGCTTGGCCTGGACGTTGTGACCGCCAAGCGCGCCGGCCTGCTGCACGACCTGGGCAAGGCAATCGACCACGACGTCGAGGGCCCGCATGCCGTCATCGGCGCCGAGCTTGCCCGCCGTTATGGCGAGAAGCCCGTTATCGTCCACGCTATCGAGGCTCACCATGCCGATGTCGACCCCAATACGGTGCTCGATGTCCTGGTACAGGCCGCCGATGCTGTCTCTGCCTCTCGCCCCGGTGCCCGTCGCGAGTCTGCCGAGAACTACATCAAGCGTCTTGAGAAGCTCGAGGAGATCGCCAACTCTCATGACGGCGTCGAACGTACCTATGCCATGCAGGCCGGTCGCGAGGTCCACGTCATGGTCCAGCCGGACAAGATTTCCGATGCCCAGTCCACGGTCCTGGCTCACGATATCGCCCATCAGATCGAGGAAGAGATGGAGTATCCCGGTCAGGTGCGCGTCGTCGTGATTCGCGAGAGCCGCGCTGTCGATATCGCTAAATAACATGAGCGACGCGAACGAGCTCATCTCATTTATCGCGTCGATGTCGGGGGAGGGCAACCTTCGCGTCGAGGAGAACCTTGGCGAGGGGTATGTCCGCCTCCGCGTTTCGGAGGCCGAGCGGCGCCAGGCAAAGCACGACATTCAGCATGTCGAGGATATCGTCATCGAAATGCTCCGTAATGCTCGCGATGCCGGCGCCGACAAGGTCTATCTGGCCACGACCAAGGAAGACGGCGTCCGCACGCTTGTCTTTCTGGATAACGGTTCGGGCGTTCCGCAGGATATGCAAGAGCGAATCTTTGATGCCCGCGTTACCTCCAAGCTCGAGAGCATGAAGATGGACCGTTGGGGCGTTCACGGTCGTGGCATGGCATTGTTTTCGATCAAGCAGAACACCGATGAGGCCCGTGTGGTCACGTCCGGCGTCGATCTTGGTTCAGCCTTTAAGGTGAGCGTCGCGGCCGACCGCCTCAGTGAGCGTGCCGATCAGTCCAGCTGGCCCCAGGCCGTCAAGGATGAGGACGGACGTTATGTCTGTGCTCGCGGTCCGCATAATATTATTCGCGCTGCTTGTGAGTTTGCGCTCGAGGAGTTGCGTGGTTGCGATGTCTATCTTGGTTCTCCGTCCGAGATTGCCGCGACCCTTTATGCTCAGGCGTCAAGCCGGCTTGATACGTCTCGTCTCCTGTTCATTGATGACGAGAGCGAGCTTCCGGTTGTCGATCGTTTAGGCCTTGCTTCTGATGCCGAGGACTTTATCCGTATCTGTTCGGGTTTGGGTCTTGAGATGTCCGAGCGCACGGCCCATCGCATTTTGGCAGGGCAGATTAAGCCTGTTCGCGGTGTGACCGCGCGTCTGCTGCGCGAGCGCGACTCGTCCTCGCATGCGCCGGCTCCTGTCGATCTCGCGAAGGATCGTCGCGGGCTACGTATTGCTAAGGATGACATGGCACAGTTTTCGCGTGCTGTGGAGCGCGATTTTAATGACCTTGCTGCCCGGTACTATCTCAACCTTTGCGGCGACCCAAAGATTCGCGTTTCGCGTGATCGAATCACCGTGACCTTTGATCTTGCCAAAGAGGAATAGTGCCTTTACCGAGTCCACTCGGTACGATACAGTTATTGCAGTTAAAACGTACTTTTAAATGCAGGAGTTTCTTCATGGATTGCCTGAAGGTATCAAGCAAATCATCGCCCGCGTCCGTTGCCGGCGCCATCGCCGGCATGGTCAAGGATGGTGTACCCGTCAACATCCAGTGTGTCGGCGCCGGTGCCGTCAACCAGGCCATTAAGGCCGTTGCTATCGCGCGCGGTTTTTTGATTCCAACCGGTTTTGATATTTCCTGCGCGCCCGTGTTCTCCGACATCCTCATTAACGGGGAGTCGCGCACGGCCATCCGCCTTTCTATCTACGTTCACCAGATCAATCGAGCTGCTATGGATAACGTCGTCATGGATGATGTTAAGCCTGTGGCATAGCTTCTGATTGCCTCGTTTTGCTCCCCATCGTTAGGACTTATGCACATGGACCAGCGTTCCGTACGCGATATTCTTGCCGGTAAAACCTACTTTATCCGCACCTTTGGCTGCCAGATGAATCAGCACGATTCCGAGCGCGTGAGCGGTCTGCTTGATTCGTATGGCTGCCTCATGGCGCTCGATCCCGCGCATGCCGATATCGTTGTCTTCATGACGTGCTGCGTGCGCGAGGCCGCCGATACTCGCCTGTACGGTCAGTGCAATTCCTGCAAAAGCCTGCCGTCTTCGCCTTCGGGCAAGCGCGTGGTTGCCGTTGGTGGCTGCATCGCGCAGCGCGATGGCGAGGGCCTGCTCACCAACGTCGATAACGTCAATGTCATCTTTGGCACGCATTCCATCGCGCATGTGGCCGAGCTCATTGCCGAGGCGTTCCTTGATGGCAAGCGTCATATCCGTACCAATGAGCATGAGGATACGGATGCCATGAGCATGCCGTGGCATCGCGAGACTCAGTATCACGCCTGGGTGCCCATCATGACGGGCTGCAATAATTTCTGCACCTATTGCATCGTGCCGTACGTGCGTGGTCGCGAAAAGAGCCGCCCCTTCGAGGAGATTGTCGACGAGGTGACCGGTTTGGTACGCCAGGGCGTGCGTGAGATTACGCTGTTGGGCCAAAACGTTAACTCATATGGTCGCGATCTGTTTGGCAAGCCGCGTTTTGCCGATTTGCTGCGTGCCGTGGGCGATACGGGCGTGGAGCGCATCTTCTTTACGTCTTCGCATCCCAAGGATCTGCTGCCCGAGACCATCGACGCCATGGCCGAGACGCCTGCCGTTATGCCGCAGCTTCACCTGGCCGTCCAGTCAGGTTCGACGCGGATCCTCAAAGAGATGAATCGCCGTTATACACGCGAGGACTATCTGGGCCTGGTCGATCGCATTCGCAACCGCATGCCCGATATCGCGCTCTCGACCGACATCATCGTTGGCTTCCCGGGCGAGACTGAAGAAGACTTTGAGCAGACGCTCTCGCTTGCCGAGACGGTCCGCTATGCTCAGGCCTATACCTTCATCTATTCCAAGCGTGCCGGTACCCCGGCCGCCGAGATTGACGATCCTACGCCGCATGAGGTTATTCTCGAGCGTTTCAACCGCCTGGTTAAGGTTATCGAGACCACGGCACACGAGTATAACCAGGGTGAGCTTCATACTGTGGTTCCGGCGCTCATTGAGGGAACGAGTAAAAAGAACGACGCGGTCCTGCTGGGCAAGAGTCCCAAGAATCAGACCGTGCATGCGCCTATCCCCGAGGGGTACAGTATCGATCAGCTTGTTGGCAAGATCGTTGATGTTGACGTTGACATTGCCAAGACCTGGTATTTGTCCGGCTCCGTTGTGGGCGAGCCGCGCTAATGGTTGCTCCCGGGGCAGGTCTTTCCGCCGTTGCGATCGTCGGTCCGACGGCGGTTGGTAAGAGTGATGTTGCCGACCGTTTGGCAGCTCGTCTTTCGTCCGAAGTGCTGTCGTGCGATGCGATGCAAATCTATCGCGGCATGGACATCGGTACCGCAAAGATGGCGCCCGATGAGTGCACGGCGCCGCTGCGTCTCGTTGACATTGTAGAGCCGGGTGTGGCATATTCTGCTGCGCTTTATCAGGCTGACGCTCGCGCGCATGTTGAACGTCTCCTTGGTTCGGGTTGCCTGCCGGTTTTTTGCGGAGGTACGGGGCTGTATCTCAAGGCCGCCCTCGATGAGATGGACTTTCCCTCGGGTGAACTTGAGGACGATCGTCGTGCGGGCTATCAGGAGCTTGCCGAGCGTATTGGCGAGGAAGAACTGCATGCCTTGCTTGCCGAGCGCGATCCAGAATCGGCTGCTGTTATTCATCCCCATAACGTGCGCCGTGTGATTCGTGCGCTCGAGATGCATGATGATGGTATCTCCTATGCACAGCAAAAGTCGCAGTTTAGTGTTCCGCACGAGCATTATCATGCCCTATGGTTTGGTCTGACGCGTAATCGCGAGGTGCTCTACGAGCGCATTAACCTGCGCGTCGATCTGATGTTTGAGCAGGGTCTTGTCGATGAGGTCCGCGGTCTTATGGGCCAGGGGCTGGGTGATGCCCTGACGTCGATGCAGGCAATTGGCTATAAAGAGATCATCGATGCTTTCAATGGCGTGATAAGCATGGATGAGGCTCGCGAACTCATTAAGATGCGTTCGCGTCGTTATGCCAAGCGTCAGCTTTCGTGGTTTAAGCGCGATGACCGTATCGTGTGGTTTGATATGGATGAATGTACGATCGATGAGGTCGTTGAGGATATCCTGCATCGTATTGAGGCTGCCTAATGGCCCGTTTCCCCCTTGTTCCCACGGCACCCGAGCCCGAGCGTGCCATTTTAGTTGGTGTTGAGTGGCGCGACAATGCATGGCCGCTCGATCGCTCGCTTGATGAGCTGGAGCGTCTTGCCCACACAGCTGGTGCCCAGTGCGTGGCACGCTTATCGCAGCGTTTGGTAAAGCCGTATCCTAAATCGTTTATCGGTTCCGGTAAGGTTGAAGAGCTGTGCGGCCTGGTGCATCGCATGGATGCCGATGTCGTTATTTTTGACGACGACCTGACCCCCTCGCAGCAATCCTATTTGGAGAAAGCCGTGGGCGAGCCGGTAAAGATTATCGATCGTACAGCACTGATCCTGGATATCTTTGGCCTGCATGCTCAGACGCGTGAGGGACGCCTGCAGGTACAGCTGGCACAGCTTCAATATTTGTTGCCTCGCCTGCGTGGCATGTGGAGCCATCTCGCCAAGGAGCAGACGCGCGGCGGCATCGGCTCACGTTTTGGTCAGGGCGAAAGTCAGCTTGAGGTCGACCGTCGCCTCATTCGTAATAAGATCGCTGCGCTTCGTCGTGAGCTCAAGCAGGTTGAACAGCGTCGCGATGTTCAATCCAAGAACCGCATTGAGTCACCGGCGTTTCGCGTCGCGTTAGCCGGTTATACCAATGCCGGTAAATCGACGTTGCTCAATCGTCTGACCGGCTCTACGGTACTTTCGCAGGACAAGTTGTTTGCTACGCTCGACCCGACGACGCGCTCGTATCGCCTGCCCGGCGGTCGCGGCATGACGATTACCGATACCGTCGGCTTTATTCAAAAACTGCCGCATGGTCTGGTCGATGCCTTTAAATCGACGCTTTCCGAGGTGTTGGGTGCCGATCTAATTCTCAAAGTCGTAGATGCGTCTGACGAGGACTATGAGCGGCAGCTGGAGGCTGTCGACCGCGTGCTTGATGAGATCGGCGCCGGAGAGCGTTTGACGCTGACCGTATTCAATAAAATCGATCTTCTCGATAGCGTTGATCGATTGAGTTTCCGTCGTCGCTATCCGGAGGCCGTTCTGTTCTCGGCCCAAACGGGCGAGGGGCTCGACGATCTCGTCGATCGCATTGCTCGCGAGGCAGCTGCCACCGATGTGTTGCTCTCCGCTGATATCCCGTATCGCGAGGGCGCTCTCATCACGCTGGTGCATGAGCAGGGAACCCTTCTGCATGAGGAATATCTCGAGGACGGCGTTCGCATTGTGGTGAAGTTGCCGGCTCGTATTGCACCGCGGCTCGAGCGTTATCGCACCGAGTAGACGAGCTCCAAAATGCCCAGAATGATGGGCTGATGCAGCAGATAAAAGGGGAGAGCGTGACGTCCAAGGCTGGCGAGCGCCGGCAGGGGGTTGGCGTAGGCCCAGCTAGGGACGGTCTTATCGATACTCTGCGCTATGTGTGCGGCGAAGTATCCTGCAAGATACATAAAGATAAACGGGATGATGGGGTAGTAATCACCTGAGACAAACCCAGGGCTCGGAAATCCCAGCCACGCCAGGTAGGGGACAGGGTAGATCGTTTTGGGGATGCTCCAGGTGAGGGCGAACAACACAAGGCATAGGGGCATGCTCCATCTCGCCGTTATCTTCTTAAGGACGGGATCGGTCAACGCCACGATGCCGGTGCATGCGGCCATGCAGTAGATGATGCCAAAATTAACCGAATCGTCGACTGAGACAAGTGTTGTTGCCAACCAGACAACGAGTGCTGCTAAGGCGTATTTGGCGGCACGTTTGATATTGTTGCGCGAAAGAGTGCACATCCAACCGGCGATAAACAAAAATACCCAGCTGATGCTGGCGCGCCAGATGTCTTGAAAGACTGACTGGGTAAACCAGGGCATATCCCAGCCGTACAGGTAGGCGAGATCATAGCAAGCGTGAAAACCTGCCATAGAAATCATCGTAAACCCGCGGATGGTATCAAATATGGTTATGCGTTTTTGCATTACGAGAACCGGCGCATCAAGCCGACGACTTTGCCCAGGATAACGGGATTCGTTGCATAGATAGGTTCCATGGTGTCGTTCTCGGGCTGCAAGCGCACACGCCCCTGCTCCTTGTAGAACGTCTTGACGGTCGCCGAACCATCAATCATGGCCACGACAATTTCGCCGTTCATGGCACTCTTTTGTTCACGGACGATGATGTAATCGCCATTGAAGATGCCGACATTGATCATTGAGCTCCCATGCACCTCAAGGATAAAGGAACCCTGATCAGTGGCGATTTCGGTCGGGATAGTAAACGTGTCTTCGATATTCTGCTCGGCCAGAATGGGAATCCCAGCCGCGACGCGACCAACGAGCGGTAGCGAGACCGTTCCGCGAGGTGCGGTGGGCTCGTCAGATTTAGAAATTGAGACAGAGGAACCATCCTCGTTAAAGAGTTCCAGGGCGCGCGGTTTGGTGGCATCGCGCTTGAGTAGCCCGCGCGCCTCCAGGGCAGAGAGATGGGCGTGCACGGTGCTGGGGGAGGAAAGGCCCACGGCAGAAGCCATCTCGCGCACGCTGGGCGGATAACCCTTCTCCTGCTGATATTCCTTGATGAAGTCGTAAATTTGCTGCTGACGCTTGGTAATTTTGCGAGCCATCAGGGCATCCTCTCTACCCATGTCAAACAAATGTTCGAATTTTGCTTGACAGGAACAACTGTTCGAAGATAATAATAACCGAACATTCGTTCTCGCGCTAGACATTTTTGTCCGCGCGGCTTGATAAAACTGTTCTCAGCAAAACACGCGAGAGGAGAACATGATGAACGTAACGAATATGGTCCAGGGAAACCTCGCCCTTAAGCTCGAGACGCCTGCAGAACCCACTTTTACGGTTGTTCAGGGTGGCCGCTCCGGCTTTCAGCCTTTGACCGTAAAGCCTGCGCGCAATCAGCAGGCTGTAGTCGCGCCGGCCCGCGTTGCCCTGAAGGTTCCGACGATTGTCGCCGTCGCCGTTGCGCTTACGCTCTTCTTTGTCCTCGCTATGTCGGTCTTTAGCGCTCGTCACGCCGCGTATGCCGAGTCCGTTTCCAACATTACCTACGAGACCATTCGCGTTCAGCCTGGCGATTCTCTTTGGTCGCTTGCCGAAGAATATCCAATCGAAGGCCTTTCCACGCAAGAGACTTCCGACATGATCCGTAGCGTCAATCATCTGGAGCATGGTTCGCTCGCCGCCGGTGCGCATCTTAAGGTTCCTGCTCGTTCGTAATCATTATCGCGCTGCGCATGGTACCCTTGTTATCGTTTAAGAGGAGGTACCATGCGCTGTCCCAAATGCGGCAAGGCACATACCCGCGTCGTTGATTCCCGTATGCAGGAGTCAAATAACACCATTAAGCGCCGTCGCGAATGTTGCTCGTGTAACTACCGCTTTACAACGTTTGAGCGATGCGAGGACCCTATCGAGGTCATTAAGTCAGATGGAACTAAGCAGCGGTTCGATCGCAATAAGCTTCTTGTCGGCTTGATGCGCGCCACCATCAAGCGCGATATCGACACTAAGAAGCTCAATGAGATTATCGATGACATCGAGGTCGAGCTTCGCTCTCGCACGCTGACGGCCGTCACGTCCCATGAGTTGGGTGACATGGTGCTCAAGCGCTTGGCCAAGATCGACAAGGTTGCGTACATCCGTTTTGCCTCGGTCTACCGCGATTTCAAAGACGTCGATGAATTTCTGCAAGAGCTCGACAAGCTAAGGTGATTCCATGTCCAACATTACCGTCAACATAAGGCGTCTCGACCCCACCGTCGAGCTTCCCAAATACGCCCATCCCACCGATGCCGGCTTGGATCTACGCTCCAACGAAGACTGCGTCCTGAAGCCCTTCGAACGCCGTCTGGTCTCTACGGGGCTGGCCATCGCCCTGCCCGATGGCTACGCCGGCTTCGTCCAGCCCCGCAGCGGCTTGGCCATCAAGCAGGGCTTGTCTATAGTCAACACGCCGGGCCTCATCGACGCTCACTACCGAGGAGAACTCAAGGTTATCCTCATCAACCTGGATCCCACCAACGACATCCAAATCAACAAAGGCGACCGCATAGCCCAACTCGTCATCCAAGAAGTCCCCACGGTCAACCTCATAGAAGTAGAAGAACTAGACAAAACCGACCGAGGCAACGGAGGCTTCGGCTCCAGCGGCATCGCCTAGGGCGCTCGTATCCCTCCCGCCCGGGGCTTACCTATATCATTCCATGCTCAAACATTCTCGCGGCGCTTCGCTCGCTGTGAAACTGCGCGTGGAACGATATAGGTAAGCCCCGGGCGGGCGGCTACTCGCTTGAAACAATATTTACTTTTCTAGTAAGTCGATGCGATAAAGGGACGCCTCCTTTGTCGCATCGACTTACTGTATTTATATTTTCTGGTTCCCCTTTGCAGATTCTACTGGAGGGGAATCTGGTATAGCTGCTAGTACGTAAACGCAGCTTACCTGCGGGAGGCCCCTATATATCGTCCCACGCGCAGTTTCGCAGCGAAGCGAGAATGTTTGAGCATGGGATGATATATAGGGGCCTCCCGCAGGTAAGCGGACATAAAGACGCTAGCGGATATGCGCAGGTTTTCCGCCCCAGTAGAAGCGGCAGAAGGCTCTTTTGCGCTTTTGGGGTTTGCCTACGAGCTCCATGGTTGCGATGGCTATGTCTTCGGCTGCGTGGGGGCGGCGTAGTACTTCGCCGTTGATGAGTAGCGCTTTGAGTGATTCGGGATGGTCGTGCAAGTGACGTAGGGTAACGATGAGTTCTCGTGCCGTGGTGACATGCATGCTGGCGCCCATGCCGGTGAGCATGGTGGTGTTGGCCTTTTCCTGGCCGTATGATTTGCCCAGCAGGATCATCGGCAGATGTGCGCATAGGCACTCGGTGACGGTGAGTCCGCCCGATTTGAGAATTGCCAGGTCGCAGCCGTGCATGAGGGCCGCCATGTCGTCGACATAGTCCAGCACCGTGACGTTTTCGAGCTTCATGGCATCGAAGAGCGTCTTGAGGCGGGCGGCGTATTCCTTATCCTTGCCCGGCAAAAAGACAAAGTGCATGTCTTCGAAGCTGCGTAGGAAGGGGAGGGTGCGGTCCATCTCCGCGCGAAAGCGAACGTACGGTTGAGGCAAGCTGGCACCGGCCATTACCAGCACGACGGTCTTGTCGGTGGGGAGGTTGAACTTAGCTAGCTCTTCCTCGCGATCGTAATCCGTGTCGAATCCGGCGCGAATGGGAATGCCGGTAATGCGAATCTTTGTTTCGAGCACCTTGCGCGGACGCAGCGTTTCGGCCATAAATTCGTTGGCAACACAGAATAAATCGGTGTCCTTGTGGGGCCACCATCCCTCGACTTCGTAGTCGGTCGGTACGCAGATGACCGGATAATCGATACCCGTAATTACGCGGGCGCCCACGGCAACATTGGCTGCCGTGATGTGCGTTGCAACCACGGCTATGGGCCTGCGGCTACGAATATATTCGTTGAAGGCGGGGAACATAATTCGCGACCATGCCGTTCCGCCACCCCAGAGAAGATGTCCCGTAAGCGTATATCGCCAGGTCAGGTCGTAAATGGGGCGCGTGGCTCCCGTAAAAGAAGCCGCGGTCTTATTGCCGTCGAATTTAATACGTCCAAAATCAAGGATATCGAGCACTTCAATCTCAATATCCTCGGGGATGCCATTGGTGCCGCGGATGAGGTCGAATGCCTGCGCTATCGCATTTGCGGCGGCCTTGTGGCCCGAGCCAACGGAGGCGTGCACGATGGTCACGAGAGGTTTTTGCTGAGCCAGGAGCGTGGTTTGCTCCGATTGGGGAGTGCTGTGCGTGAGCAGGGGAGCGTCGTCACTCGTCTGCGCCTGGTCCATCGATAACTCCCCTTCAGCTTTGTAATACGGATTTATCATTGTAGTGCATGAGTGTCACGTTCACGTAAATTTGGGTACGAGCGCAAAGAACGACAACGTTTCGACGAAAGGACGCTTCATGACTACCGATAAGCCGATCGATGTTGCGATTATCGGTGGCGGCCCCGCGGGCTATGCTGCCGCCATTTATGCTGCGCGTGCCAACCTGACGACGACCGTGATTGAGCAGGGCATGTCGGGAGGGCAGATCGCCACAACCAATGAGGTCGAGAACTATCCGGGTTTCCCGCTCCTGAGTGGCGCCGAACTTGGCGAGCGTTTTCAGCAGCATGCAGAGGGCCTGGGAGCACAGGTTACATGGAGCATGGTTACGGGTATCGATTACGATGCCGATGCAGCGTTGTTTACGGTGCATCACGATATGGGCGATACGCTGGCCTCGAGCGTTATCGCTTGCATGGGTGCCACGCCGCGTCCGGCAGGTTTCGCAGGCGAGGATACGTATCGCGGTCGTGGCGTTTCATATTGCGCAACATGTGACGGCATGTTTTTCCGCGGCAAGCAGGTTTTTGTAATCGGTGGTGGCAATTCGGCATGCGAAGAGGCGCTGTTCCTGTCCGACATTGCCAGCAGTGTGACCATCGTGCTGCGCCGCGACCAGTTCCGTGCGCCCGATGGTGTTGTTCAGAAAGTACTCGCAAAGGACAATATTACAGTTAGGTACCAAACTAGTATTGTGGAGCTATCGGGCGAAGCCATGCCAACGACGATTACCTTTAAGGACAATGCATCTGGGGAAACTCATGCCGAGTCATTTGAGCCCGGCTCGTTTGGCATCTTTGTCTTTACGGGGACGCAGCCACATACCGAGCTTGTTGAGCATCTAGTCGACCTGGCTCCCGACGGCGGCATTGTCACCGACGATTCGATGGCCACCCGTACACCTGGTCTATTTGCCGCTGGCGACATCCGTTCCAAGCGCTTACGCCAGGTTGTGACCGCCGTTTCTGATGGAGCCATAGCGGCAACATGCGCATACGCGTTTCTCCGTGGATAAGTACGATAATATATCTTATGTAAGGTTGCTATCTTTACACAAAGTGGTTGGACGATGCATCAATGTGTTGTCCAACCACTTTTACTTGCCGGCTATGTGGTATGCAAAACTAGATAACCTAGAATACAATATAGTAAATGAACGGAGGACCTTTATGAACCACGTTAAACACGTTATTCCGATGTCCGATTCGTCGGTCAGTATTAAGCCTGAGGATATTCAGCCCACGGTGCTGCCCGATGCATTTATTCAGTCCGAAATCGTGTGCAAACTCAATACGTTGAGTCTGTCGCGCTATGACCAGTTGCCCAATGTGACGCTCTATCGCGACCAGGTTATTGAGTATGTTGCGCTGTGGATGGAGCCGCTGTCCATTTGCGTTGAGCAGCCCGTCATTACGCCATCGATGATCAACAACTACGTGAAGGTCGGCCTGGTGCCTGCTCCGGTTAAAAAGCAGTATGGCCGTGAGCAGATTGCGCGTCTCATCGCCATTTGTATCTTTAAGCAGGTGCTGCCCATCGCTGCGGTTCAGGCGCTCTTTAATATTCAGCGCTTGAGCTACGACGCTCCGACGGCTTTCGATTATGTTGTCGATCAGCTCGAGGCATCGATTCGTGCGGCGTTTTCTGTTGAGCAGACTCCCGTGCCCGATACCGCACATCAGGTTACGCGCGAATCGTTGCTCGTGCGCAGTGCGGTATCGTCCTTCGTTTCGAAGGCGTATCTGATGAGCTATCTCAAGTTCAATGGGTTTAATAGCTAACCGAGGTATAAGATGGGCGGGATAAAGAGCTAATGGCTCCTTATCCCGCCCATACGTTTGTCTAGTTGGATATTATCGGCCCGACGCCACGCCCATACCGTAGCCGATAATGAGGCCGTGCATCTCGGCATAGTATGAATCTAGCCCGTTACAGGGCATGATAATCGTCTTGGAGCCGGGCCAATGCTCCACAATGCGGCTGGCAAGTGCTTGGGCGCCCGCCTCATTCTCGACATGGTCGATAACGACCTCGCCGCCGGTAAAGCCTTCGGCCTCCATGGTGTCGACAATCTTGGTGAGCATCTTCTTTTCGCCGCGGGTGTGCCCAACGAGTTCAATTTTGCCCGCTTCGCTCGCCGTGCCCAAAATGCGGATATTGAGCTTGTTAGCAATAACGCCGGCCGCCTTAGGGATACGTCCGGCCTTCGCAAGGTTTTCGTAGTTGCACAAACTAAAGAGGATCTTGCTGTTCTGCTCCAAGCTATCGAAGTAAGCGCAGGCGTCCTCAAAGGAGGCATCCCGGTTGCTCGTAAGATAGCGGTCGAACAGCAAGAAGATCAGATCCATTTTGCCACCTGCGGCTCGCGAGTTAACCAAATGAATCTGACGGTTGGGCTCTTCGGCAAGCACCATGTCACGCGCGGTGGCCGCGGCATTGTAGCTTCCCGAGACGCCCTCGGAGATGGGCATGCAAATCGTCTTGTCAGCGAGCTTAAAGAGCTCAGCCCACTCCCCTACGCTTGGGCAGGCGCTCGATGATGCGCCGGCTTCCGATTGAATGGCAACATTAAGCTCGTGAACATCGAGCGAGAGGTCGTCAACGAATTCACGCTCCCCCACTCGGATCTTAAGGGGTGCAAATGCAAAGGTGGTATGAGGTGCGGTTGGTTGCCAATCGCGAAGATTGCAGCTCGAATCGGAGATAAGTGCCCAGCTCATTGAGGGTCCTTTCTAATTGTTCCCCAACAATTATAGCCATCTTTTTGATTGATTGGATGGCTATCTAGTTTTGAATACTAGATAGCCATCCTGATTTTATGGCAAACGGTAGGGGTAAAAAGAATGGGCCTCGTGACTCAAGATCGCGAGGCCCATGTTCGTTCGCTGTAGTAATAAATTAGTAGCGTACGAAGATGTAGTTGTTGTTCATACCGGCTGCGACGGAGCTGATGATAACGCCCGTTTTGTAGTCGGAAGCATGGATCATCTGGCCATTACCGATATAGATGCCGGTATGGTAGGAGTTAACCACAACATCGCCGGGTTGCGGATCGGACACACGGGTCCAACCCATGAAAGTGCCGGTGGTGCCCAGACGGCAGTAGCGGCCCGTGAGGCAATAGCTTACAAAGCCGGAGCAGTCAAAGCTGTTCGGTCCAATGCCGCCCCAAGAATAAGCGCAACCCAGCTTGCTATAAGCGCGAGAAACAACGGTACCGCCGTCAACGGACTGGCTCGGTGCGGAAGGCGTCGGAATCGGAGCGGGCGTCACGGGCTGCGGCGTGGGGGCAGGAGCGGGCGCGGGCGCAGGCGTGTTGCCGCCGCCGTTGTTGGTCGTACCGCCACCATTGTTGGTGTTCTCGGTCGTACCGGCGGTGTCGTTGCTCACCGTGGCCTTTTCGGCGGTGCTGGCATTAATGCCAGCCTGCAGCGCAGCGTTGGCCTCGGCCTCGGCAGCAAGCTCGGCCTGCAGCTGTGAATCCAGGGAGTTCACGACATTCTGGGCCTCAGCCTGCTGGGCATTGAGCTCGTCGACTTTCTTCTGCGTCGCGGCGACGTTCTTCTCCTGCTCGGCCTGCTTATCGGTGAGCTGCTGCTTAAGGTCCTTGACCTCTTGGATGGTCTGGGCCTGCTTGTCGGACACCTTGCCGTAGTAGAACAGACGGTTGAGCATATCGCCCAGATCGTCGACACCCGTCAGGACCTGAAGGAGACTCAGGCCGCCGGTCTTGTACTCACCGGCAACGTAGCTCGAAAGCTTTGCCTGGCCTTCGGCGATCTCTTGCTGCTTTTGCGTAATCTCGCCTGCAGTCTGATCAAGCTCCTGCGTCTGTGCGGAGAGTTCATCGTGAATTTGCTGGGTTTGCGTGCCGATCTGCTCGAGTTTAGTACGAGCAGCGGCAAGGTCGGATGCGGTATCGGCGTAGGCCGGAGCCACGAGGCCCAGGCCCAAAACACAAGCGAGGGTTGCCGTAGCAGCGCAGCGTGCCATGTTTCTGTGCGTGTTTGCTGTGCGCATGTAGCTTCCTTTCCAGTAACTAAGGGTAACGGCTAGTCCACCATCACCAGGCTAAAGAGCTCAACATCGTCGTCAGTCGGCGTGAGCTTCTTGCGCGGGTTGAGAAACGCAAGCTCAAGGATACAACCGTAGCCCACAAGCTTTGCGCCCATATCACGCACCAGTTTACCTGTTGCCTCGACGGTTCCGCCCGTCGCGACCAAGTCGTCCAGAATCAACACGGTATCTTTAGAGCTGATGGCATCGGCGTGAATCTCGATAGAATCCGTTCCATACTCGAGCTCGTAGCTCTCGCTTATCGTCTTGCGCGGCAGTTTGCCGGGCTTACGTGCGGGTACAAAGCCGGCACCTAGGGCGACGGCCACGGGCACACCGACCATAAAGCCGCGGGCCTCGGGTCCTACGACCTTGGTAATGCCCATATCGGCAAAATGCTCGGCAAGGGCATCCACCATGGCCCTCAGGGCCTCGGGATTGCCAAAGAGCGGTGTGATGTCCTTAAAGACGACTCCGGGCTCGGGATAGTCGGGGATATCGACGATATGAGATTCGAAGTCGTACATGGCGTGACCTTTCATGGATTGCCGGGTGGACGGCGATTATTTACCCGTGTTAGCAGACGGGTTATGCGAGGGGACGACGACCTTGGACGGTTGCACGAGCGACTCCTCGTGCGCGGCAACCGCGGGGACGCTTGCCCCATCGCTTTTAGCCTTGGTGGATTCGGAACGTGCAATCTCCTCATCGAGTGCATCAATGTCGGCGTCCTCGACCACGGCGTTGAGCGACTCAAAGACACGGTTCTTAAGGAGCGCGGTATGCACACCCTCGGTGAGGTCGTGCAGCTTCTTAAAAGCGCGCTCGAGCTTGGCGTCGCGCTCATCATCAGAGGTATCCATGCCGAGCATGCTCACGAGAACCTGCTCAAACATCGAAGACTCGCGGTTTGCCGACGATACGTACTGACGCAGGTTGCGCGGCTCAATGTGGAAGCGCGACAGCTCCGAGCAGTAACGGATAATCGGGAAATCTCGGCCATCGACGAGCTCTCGGTTCTGCGGGCTCTTGATGATGCGGATAAGATCGTTCTCGGCAAGGGAGCGGATAAAAGAAATCTCAACACCGAGCATGTCGGGGATCGTCTCGATGGGATGCAGCTTTTGCTTAGTCTCCTTGGGCTCCGTCTTGAGCGGAACATCGGACAGCAAGCCCACCTCGTAGGCGAGCGTTGACAGGTCCGTGGCGTTTTCCAAGCGCTGCTTAATCACGTTGAGCGGCATATAGCGAGTCTTCTGCAAGTGCAGAATAACCTCCAGGCGATCAACGTCCTCCTTGGAGTACTGACGGTATCCCTTAGGCGTACGATGAGGGGTAATGAGCCCCTCATCCTCTAGAAATCTAATTTTTGAGTTCGAAAGATCGGGGTATGCGCCTCGAAGTAGGTTGACGACTTGGCCGATACTCAGATAGTTGCGTTCGGCCATGCCCTACTCACCGGTTTCGATGCGCTCCGGCGTGCTCTCGTGGTAGATGAGCGTAAACGTACCGATCTGGACGGAAGAACCGTCGTGCAGCGGGGCCGCGTTGACAATGGCGCCGTCGACCCAGGTGCCATTGAGCGAGCCCAGGTCCTCAATGCGAGCGCCGAGGCCCTCGCGAATAATGCGCGCGTGGCTGCGCGAAACGGTCATGTCATTGAGGAAGATGCCGTTCGCAGGATCGCGGCCGATGGTGGTCACGTCGTCCTCGAGCTCAAAGGCGGCACCAGTCTGCGGACCCTTGACGATGGACAGAACGGGTGCGGTGATGCGCACGTTGGCCATGAGGTCGGGAACGGTGACGTCGCTTGAAGGCACGCGGAATACGCAGGTAGCGTCAGCAGTCTTATCATTCTGAGGCATATTGTTAACCATGTTGTCCATGACAACCCCTAACTTATCGCGGACGTGCCGCAAATAATGAACCGTACGTAATCATACCCCAACGAATCAGTCTTCGATTTCAGGGTTCAGAAAGTCGATGTCCTCGTCCTCGGGATGCGCGAGAGCCTGTTTAATGGCCACTCCGCCCTTAATGGAATAGATGACAGCCGTGAGCATGGAGAAGATCACGCCGCCGTACACAAAGAAGATGCCGAGGGGCACCGAGCTTCCGTTGAGGCCCGGGAAGGCCGTAAGGGTTGATGGTAAAAGATGCAGGCCGTCAATAACGGGGAACCCGAGCAGCATGAGCGAGAAGCCGGTCATGAGCAGTGCAGTGGCAATCTTTCCGGGAAAGACGACATCGATGGGGCGACGGTGATAATGACGCACGATAAGCGTGCCGATGCCCAGATAGATGTCGCGGCCAATAATGAGCACGCAGACCCAGATGGGCAGCTCTCCGCGGACCACCAGCCCAAGTACGCCGGTGAACAGCAGCGCACGGTCGCAGATGGGATCCATGACCTTGCCGAGCCACGAGACCGTCTTGGTCATGCGGGCGATCTGACCGTCCATCCAGTCGGTAGAGGCGGCAACGGCGTAGATAACGATGGCGATGACGCGGTTGTTATCCGTCACAAACAGGTACAGAAATACCAGGGTGAGGATCAGGCGCGTAAAGGTGATGAAATTGGAGATCGTAAAGATCTTATTCGACGGGTAATCGGAAGTGCCGATAAGCTCCTTTTTGATCTTCTTTTTGATGCCCACAGGACTCCCCCGCTGGTTAACGACAAAACTTTCGATACTATACCCGTTCCGGCGATGTCTATCCAGCGTAAGCATAGAGAGTCCAGACATGTGGAGGGCGCTTTTGGGCGGCGGGGATTTTCGCATTCGTGTACATCAGTCTCCAAACATGTCGAAAAATGTCGTTTTTGGAGGTTGACGTACACGTTTTGATTCGGTGATTACATCGATCGGGAAAGTTGTTGCTTTAAGCAAATTAATCATGATGTGCGGGTCGAGAAGGGTTGGCGCCAAAAGAACCCAACGGCCGTTACGGCTTCGTTAGAAACGCGCCCCACCATGGATGGTGAACCCGAAAGGTGAGGCGCGCGGGCACGGCGACTCGGCCCGCGCGCCCGGAAGAGAAAGGACGAACCCATGGGTTACATGCTCGAGACGCGCGGGCTCACCAAGCGCTTCGGCCGCGGCGACCAGGCGCAGGACGCCGTGGCCGACGTGAGCCTTCATATCCGCGAGGGCGAGGTGTACGGGCTGCTCGGCCCCAACGGCGCCGGCAAGTCGACAACGCTCAAGATGATCTGCGGGATGCTGCGGCCGACGGCCGGGGAGATCCTCTTTGCCGGGCACGCCTGGCGCCGCGAGGACCTCTACGCAATCGGCAGCCTCATCGAGGAGGCGCCGCTCTACCCCAACCTCACCGCGCGCGAGAACCTGCGCGTGCGCACCACGCTGCTGGGCCTTCCCGAGAGCCGCATAGATGAGGTGCTCGCCGCCGTGGACCTCGCGGACACCGGGAAGAAGCGCGCCGGGCGCTTCTCGATGGGCATGCGGCAGCGCCTGGGGCTCGCGCTGGCGCTGATCGCCCGGCCACGCCTACTCGTGCTCGACGAGCCCACCAACGGCCTCGACCCCATCGGCATCGAGGAGCTGCGCGACCAGATCCGCGGCTTCGCGGCGGCGGGCACGACGGTGATCGTCTCGAGCCACATCCTCTCCGAGGTGCAGCAGATGGCGGACACCATCGGTATCATCTGCGGGGGGCGCCTCGCCTACGAGGATGCGCTTCGTCCCGGGCAGGACCTCGAGGAACTCTTCATGAGCTTCTGCCGGGAAGGGCGACGAGCGCGCGGGGAGGTGGCGGCATGACGGGTGAGAAAGGCGGCCTGCTCGCGGCCCTGCGCGCCGAGGCCCTGAAGTCGCGCCACGCGGCACCGGTTCGCCTGGCCGTGCTCATGGCGCTGCCGATGCCGCTGCTCGGCGCGATGCCCTACCGGGGCGTGCAGATCTTCAGCGCGTGGAACTACTGGTACGCGCTCTTCCTGCCCGTGTCTCTCTCGCTCGTGGTGGCGTGCGTCGCGCGGGCGGACGCTCGCACGCGGATGCGGGGGCTTCTGGGCCTGGGCTTCCCGCTCGGGCGCGCCTGGTGGGCCAAGGCGCTCTGGTGCCTCGCGCTCTGCACGCTCTCGAACCTCGTGGTCTTCGGCATCTACCTCGCGGGATCGGCGTTCTCCTCGCAGGGCCTCACGGCCGCGGGCACGCTCACGATGCTCCTCTGCGCGCTCGTCAACACGGTGACCGCGGCGTGGATGATCCCCGCAGGGCTCTTCCTCACGGCGCGGTTCGGCTTGCTCGCGGGCATCTTCTGCCCGCTCGCCGCGCAGCTCGTGGGTGGGTTCGCCTGGTCGTTGGTGCCGCTGCCGCAGCTCTTTCCGCCGTCGGCGAGCATGGTCATCCCCACGAGCTTCATCCCCGTGCTGCCGAGCGGCGAGCCACTCGCGGCGGACATGGCGCTCGGCGGGGCGCTCGCGGCGGATGGCATGCTCACGCTGGCGGGCCTTGCGGTCTGCGCGCTCGCGTTCGCCGCGCTCACGGGCGCGGCCTGGTTCGCGCGCTCCGAGGAGCGGTGATGGCCATGACACGACTCTCCGACCCGACGCCGCGCATGACTCTCCCGCGGGCCCTGCTCTCCGAGGCCCTGCGCCTGGTGCGCTCCCCTCTCACGGCGGTGCACCTCGCCTGCGGCCTGGCAGCCGGTCTTGCCTGCGGCGAGTACTTCTCCGTAACCCGATGGGACCCAGCGCTGGGCGCGGACGCCTAC
>CALJDJ010000041.1 GCA_938023705.1 uncultured Collinsella sp. | reverse complement strand
GAGCCTCTTTGCATGTCCGAGGACGTTCCGGAGAGAAACCCCCGTCACGCCCCCGGATCCCCGGTGGGAGTTCTAGACCTTGTCGGCCTTAGTACATACCGCCGCCCTGCTGACCAGCGGTAGCAGCAGCGATAGCGTCCTCAAGCTGAGTGTTCTTGGGCACATCGGAGACGGTGGCCTCGGTGATGAGGATCAGGCTGGCGACAGAAGCAGCGTTCTGCAGGGTGACGCGGCTGACCTTGACGGGGTCGAGGACGCCCATCTCGATCATGTCGCCCCACTCGCCGTTGGCAGAGTTGAGACCCTGGCCGGCGGGCAGCTCGGCAACCTTGTCGACCACGACAGCGCCCTCAAAGCCAGCGTTCTTGGCGATGGTGGCGACCGGAGCGGTCAGAGCCTTCTTGACGATATCGACGCCAATCTTCTCCTCGGGGTCGTCGATCTCGACAGCATCGAGCGCAGGAGCAGCGTCCATGAAGGCGACGCCACCGCCGGCGACAATGCCCTCCTCGACAGCAGCGCGAGTTGCCTGCAGGGCGTCCTCGACGCGGTGCTTGATCTCCTTGAGCTCGGACTCGGTAGCAGCGCCGACCTTGATGACGGCAACGCCACCGGAGAGCTTGGCCAGGCGCTCCTGGAGCTTCTCACGGTCGAAGTCAGAGGTGGTGTTCTCCATCTCACCCTTGATCTGAGCGATACGAGCGTCGATGGCCTCCTTGGAGCCAGCGCCACCGACGACGACGGTGTTGTCCTTGGAGATGGTGACGGACTTAGCGGTACCGAGCATATCGGCAGTGATGTCAGCAACCTTCACGCCCAGCTCGTCCAGGGCAGCCTGGCCACCGGTGAGGACGGCGATGTCCTCGAGGATGCGCTTGCGGCGATCGCCGTAGCCCGGAGCCTTGACGGCGCAGACGTTGAGGGCGCCACGGATCTTGTTGAGGACCAGGGTCGGCAGAGCTTCGCCGTCGATGTCCTCAGCGATGATGAGCAGGCCGCGGCCAGCGCGCTGGACAGCCTCGAGAACGGGCATAATGTCCTGAACGCTGGAGATCTTCTGGTCGGTGATGAGGATGTACGGATCCTTCATCACGGCCTCCATGCGGTCGTTGTCCGTGACGAAGTAAGCGGAGACATAGCCCTTGTCGAACTGCATGCCCTCGACGGTGTCGATGGTGATGTCGAACGTCTGGGAATCCTCGACGGTGATGACGCCGTCCTTGCCCACGACCTCCATGGCCTCGGCGATCTTCTCGCCGACCTCGGGGTCACCGGCAGAGATGGTACCGACGGAAGCGATCTGCTCCTTGGTCTCGACCGGCTTGGCCTGCTTCTTCATCTCGGCGACGGCGGCGTTTACAGCCTTGTCGATGCCGCGACGGATGGCCAGAGGGTTGGCGCCAGCGGCGACGTTGCGCAGACCGTCGTTGACGATGGCCTGAGCGAGCAGGGTTGCGGTGGTGGTGCCGTCGCCCACGGTGTCGTTGGTCTTGGTGGCGACCTCCTTCACCAGCTGAGCGCCCATGTTCTCGATGTTGTCCTCGAGCTCGATCTCCTTAGCGACGGAAACGCCGTCGTTGGTGATGGTCGGGGCGCCGAACGTGCGCTGCAGCGCAACGTAACGGCCCTTGGGGCCCATGGTGACGGTAACGGCGTCGGCCAGAGTGTTGACGCCCTTGGCGAGCTTAGCGCGGGCATCGGTGTTGAACGTAATGTTCTTTGCCATGGTAGGTAATCCTCCAAAAGAAATGTGACTCGCGTCGCCGCTTCCGAGTCCTATGCGGCGGGCGCGTTCAAAGACGAATCAGAGATTCTGACGAGACTAGGCCTCGACAACAGCGTAGATGTCGTCGGCGCGCATCAGCAGATACTTCTCGCCGTCGACCTTGACCTCGTTGCCACCGAACTTACCGTAGATGACAACGTCACCGACCTTGACGTCCATGGGGATGCGCTCACCCTTGTCGTTGACCTTGCCGGCGCCAACGGCAACGATGGTGCCGCGCTGCGGCTTCTCCTGGGCGTTGCTGGCGATATACAGACCAGAAGCGGTCTTCTGCTCGGCCTCGTCGGGCTTGACCAGAACACGATCTGCAAGCGGCTTCAAAGACGACATGCTTGTTTCCTCCTTTTTGGGCCGCGCGGTTATGCCGCGCGAATTAACCCTTTTTGTTTGCGTACGCGTTGAATGGTACCCACGAATGGCGGGTTATACAACACGGAGTCAAAAAATCTTATTTTTTGGCACTTAGATTTTCTGAATGCCGGGGGATAACTTAGCGATGCCTCCCGTGTGGCTCCGGAGGGGCGGGGCATAAGGTTTCCTGCTCGGGCAGTCCTGCTCGCACGAAGGCCACATTAAGTGGCCTTCGGCTCGTGCGGAACTCGCGATAAACCTTATGCCCCGCCCCTCCGGAGCCACACGGGAGGCAGGTTAACTAATTCGGGCCCGGCATTCAGAAAAGTCAGTGCAGCAAAATGGCGATGCAGATGGTGCGAACAAGAAAGGGGCACGTTGCAGAAACGCGCCCCTTATGGGTGGGGTATGGGGCTAGCGCTCGTAGATCAGGTTGCCGGCTAGGTAGGTGGCTTGGACTTTGGTGGCTTGGAGTTCTTGGGGGTCGATGGTGAGTGGGTTTTGGTCCAGGACTACCAGGTCGGCGTATTTGCCGGGTTCCAGGCTGCCGAGGTTTTGCTCGTCGCCTGCCGCGTAGGCGCTGCCCAGGGTGTAGTTGCGCAGGGCCGTTGCCGCATCGATGCGCTCGCTCGGCAGCCAGCCGCCCTCGGGCCAGTGGCTTTTGGGGTCTTGGCGCGTAATAGCCGTGTAGAGCACGTTCATGCTGGTAACGGGCGTGATAGGGCTGTCAGTACCGAAGGCTTGGCGAATGCCGCGCTGCTTATAGGTTGCAAACGGCCACATGATGCGGCTGCGCTCCATGCCCAAATCGCGCTCGGGGCCGCCCGGGTCGAGCGTGATGTGGCAGGGCTGGCTCGAGGCGACCACGTTGAGCTTGCGCAGGCGGTCGATGTCCTCGGGCAGGAGGTTCTCCAGATGCTCGAGTGTGTTATGGCCGTGCTGGGGCAGGCCGTACAGGTCGGCGGCCTCCTCGAAGATATCCAGCGCGGCATGAATCGCACCGTCGCCGATGACGTGGATACGCACAGTGTGGCCGCGCTCCGCAGCCGCCAGAACCAGCTTACGCATGCGCTCGGCAGGAACCGTCAGGCGACCTTGATCGCCCGGGAAGCGCGGATTGGTATAGGGCTCGGTGAGATATGCCGTGTGCTCGCTCGAGACGCCGTCGAAGAACTGCTTAAAACCAGGCGCCGAGAGCAGCGCGTTGTTCGCGTAGCGGGTCTGCAGTTCTTCTAAGCGCGATTGGTCATCCAGCAACGTGGGGAACAGATGGGCTCGGATGCCCAGCTTGCCGGCTGCCTGTAGCTTGCCGTAGACATCGTCGCGGATAAAATCGCAGCCCGGCATGGGCATGAGCGACATATCGCATATCGAGGTGATGCCCTGCTCGGCCATACGCCTCATTTGATCGGCGTAAGCGCTTGCAATGCGATCCTCCCCCAGCCACTCAAGGCAGCGCGGTAGCAGCTGCATGGCAGCCGCCTCGTGAGCAATGCCCGTGAGCTCGCCGCTTGCGTCCTTGTCGTAGCCACCGCCCGCTGGCGGCTCGCTGTCGCGCGTGACGCCGAGCGCCTCGAGTGCGCGGCTGTTGAGCCACAGCGTATGGCCGTCGCCCGAATACATAACGCAGGGGCGATCGGGGAATGCCGCATCGAGCGAGGCCTTGGTAGGGTGCTCGGGCGGATTCCAGCGGTAATCACGCCAGCCCTGCGTTACGACCCAAGCGTCGTCGGGCAGGTCCTGGGAAAACTCGAGCGCATGTTGCACCAGCGCCGCCTCGGACGTGCCCATATCCATGAGCATGTACGGCGAGGAGCCGACCGAGGTATGGAAGAAGTGCAGATGAGCGTCATGGAAACCTGGGCAGACAAACTGCTCGCCGTAGTCGATAACCGGCGTGGTGGCAGGCGCGGCGGCAATCACGTCATCGGGCGCACCGACTGCGACGATACGGTCGCCTGCGATGGCAATCGCCAGCTCGCGGGCGGTATCGATGCCGTCTTGCGCGGTAAAGACGTTCTTGGAGCGGATAATCCGATCGATATGTTGCATGGGCATCCCCATCTCTGGCAGGAAATTCAACACCCCCGAGTGTACTCCCCCGCCCTTGTAACAAAACCCCAAGCGGCAAACGGCAACTTTACCAGCCCTAGCGGCAGGTGGCATACTGGAGAGAGCCTGTACGATTTTGCGATCAACCCAGCAAGGAGCAAATCGACCATGACGAAGACCAAGGCACAGCAGATTATGGCGGCGACCGAGGCTCGCGCGGCTGACGACGTCACCGCAGCCATCAAAGATATCGCTACCGAGTTTGAACCCTATATCATCAAGCAGCGCCGGCACTTCCATAAGCACCCGGAGCTGAGCCTTGCCGAGGAGCGCACGACCTCCGACATCGCCAACCAGCTCGACGCCATGAATATCCCCTACGAGCGTCCGCTCAAGACCGGCTTGGTGGCAACGCTTCGCGGTACCGCGTCGGATGCCTACCACGAGGACGGCACGCCGCGCCGCCGCATCCTGCTGCGCGCGGATATCGACGCCCTGCCCGTCACCGAGCAGACCGGCGAGGAGTTTGCCAGCGTCAACGAGGGCTGCATGCACGCCTGCGGCCACGACTGCCACATCGCCATGATGCTCGGCACGCTGCAGATCCTGCGCCATATGACCGACGACATCCACGGCGAAGTCCGCATCGTCTTCCAGCCCAGCGAGGAAAACGGCCAGGGCGCCAAGCTCATGATCGGCACGGGCGTGCTCGACGGCGTCGACGGCGCCTACGCCGCGCACATCTGGAGTGAGGTCGACGCCGGCACCGTGAGCTGCGAGCCCGGACCGCGCATGGCCAATACCGACTGGTTCCGCATCGATGTTCGCGGCACCTCATGCCACGGTGCCATGCCCCAGCGCGGCCACGACGCCGTTATGGTGGCCGCCGAGATCGTCAATGCCCTGCAGACCATCGTTTCGCGCGAGATCAGCCCCTACGAGCCGGCCGTCATTACCGTCGGCGAGCTGCACGGCGGCACCGCGCGCAACGTTATCGCCGGCACGGCCTACCTCGCCGGCACGGTGCGCACCTACGGAGATTCGACCCACGAGGAAATGCCGGAGCTCATGCGCCGCATCGTGGAGCATACCGCGGCCGCCTTGGGCGCCGAGGCAGAGCTCACCGACTACACCATCGCCAATTATAAGGTCGAAAACGATGCCGCCTCGAGCGAGCGTTGTCGTCAGGCCGTGGTCAAGTGCCTGGGTGCAGCCGGCGAAGGCCATTATCGCGGCACACTTTCGGGCGAGGATTTTTCGGAGTACCTGCGCCGTGTACCGGGCGTGCTCGCCTTTGTAGGTACGCGCAACCCCAAGATTGGCGCCACGTACGCCCAACATTCCTGCTTCTACAAGATCGACGAGACTGTGCTGGCAAAGGGCTCCATGGTGGCCGCCCAGTATGCCATCGACTTTTTGGCCGAGCCCACGCAAGAGGAGCTCGACGGCCCCACGATTGCCGCGGTCGCCGAGACCAACCCCGACCTGGCCGCCAAGTTGCGCTCTGCCAAGGCAACGACCGCCGAGGCTCGCGACGCCATCCATGACGCCCGCACGGCACGCCATGCCGCGATCAAGGGCATCCACGATGCACGTGCCGCCGCTCGCCGCGAGGAGAAGCGCGGCGAGTAGTCGATCGCAGTCATAGCCACATCGCGATATCAAAGCGGGGGCGGACGTTTCGACACGTCCGCC
>CALJDJ010000040.1 GCA_938023705.1 uncultured Collinsella sp. | reverse complement strand
GTAATATGTCTCTACGGACAAGTGCTGATCGACAAATAATTTGCCCGCATCGA
Source organism: uncultured Collinsella sp. (assembly GCA_938023705.1). GTDB lineage: Bacteria > Actinomycetota > Coriobacteriia > Coriobacteriales > Coriobacteriaceae > Collinsella. Next base: position 11,068 of record CALJDJ010000040.1, on the reverse strand, counting down.
AGTATTCACATACTCGGATGAAACGAATCGATATATTCTGTTTGTCCCTGGCTGCCATGGAAATCAGATGCTGATTTTTCTCAGAAATGTCGTTGTACAGAATAATGATGTCATACTCTCTCTCCGGTGAGGCATTCACAATCACCGAGCGGATCATGATGTCAAGATACGGTGAAAATTTATCGTTGGCGGACAGCACGATCGGCAGAATCCGCCGCCGCCACGCGCACACGGTCGCCAATAGCGCCCGCGTTTTCGGGCGCGGCCGTCAGCGACTCCTCAAAGGTAATACCCTCATCGCCAAAGGTGAGCTCCATCGACTCGCGTGCACCGCGGTCGGGGATGGCAAACACGCAGGCATAGCGCTTGCCCACGACCTCCTGGATGCGCGTCATAAAGCGATTGTCCGAGCCCGCGATGGCCGGCTGCTCAATCTTGAGCTCTGCCGTCACCGCACCACCGGCACGAATCAAGCTCACGTAGTTCAAGCGCTGCTGGGCACCAAAGTCGAGCTGCTGGGCGCGCACGTACAGACCGTCCAAGCGGTCAATCCCCGCCTCGCCGGCGCGTGCCTCGATATCCTCGTAGGCGCGCAGGCAGTCGTCGAACAGCGAGCGCGGCTCGGACAGCACCACGAGCGCCTTGCCGCTCACATGCGACAGCGGGCTCACGGTCTGGCCGTACATCACCGGCAAAAAGCGGTCGAGCTCGGGCGTGACGATGCGTGCATCCACCATCTCGAGCAGCGCCGCCAGCTTACTGTCGTCCTGGCCGGCGCGGTAGAGCGCCACGTGCATGTTGTGAACGGCCTCGTCGGTGAGCGCCAGCTCGCGGCAGGGGAAGATTTCGATGCTGTCCTCGTTTCCGATGGTCTGCCCCGTGGAACTCACCATGCGGCGGATGCGATCAATCTCGTCGCCAAAGAACTCAATGCGCACGGGTGCCTTCTCCTGCGCGGGGAACACCTCGACGGTATCACCGTGCACGCGGAACAGGCCGGGCGCGTCGGCGGCACCGGCATTGGTATAGCCCATGCCCACCAGGCGCTGCGGCACCTCGTCAAAAGGGATCTCCTCGCCCACCGCAAAGGTCGTGGACTCCCAGTAGCGGCTCTCGACTGGCGGCACGCAACGCAGCAACGCGCGGGCCGAGGCAACCATAATGCAGTTGTCACCGCGCACGATGCGTCCCAGGGCCTCGCAACGCTGCGCCACCACGGCATCGTCGGGCGCCTGCTCGCGCCACGGGTAGTCCTTGCGCTCGGGAAAGCGGCACACGTGCGCCAGGCCCACATAGGCGGCCAGGCTGCGCGCGGCGCGATCGGCAGCGTCCTCGCCGCTCACGATATAGACCGTGGGACGCGGACGGCGCGCAAACTGGGCGGCCGCCATAAGCGTGCGACCCGACTGCGACACGGCCAACGTCACGTCCTCGCCGGCATCGAGTCCGGCCTCGACGGTCTGCAGTGCCTCGGCAGTGTAGAGCTGCGCGGCTATACGGTGAATGAGCATGCTGTTCCTCCGGCATCGCAACGCCAAAAGCCCGCCGGGGCAAGCTCGGCGGGTATGCGGCGGATTTCATTGCCTGTCATGGTAGCGCATGAGATGGACACGCCAGCGCACGCCAAACAGCTACCCCAAAACGCGCATGCCTGAACGCCCTCGGCACAAAACAGCCTGATCGGACAGCACCAATTACCAGCTTCTACCTGTATTACTTTGCAATTATGGCAATTCCTACTTTACAGTTGTGGTAACTTCTAGTTAGTAATTATGGTTTTTTTGCCTTGCCGATGTGGCAAATCCCAAAGACCTGCCACGCAACCCGGCAGATACCGACAAACTCGGTACGAGACTTTCGAACCAAAAGCATGCCTACGAGCATGCGATGCTAGACACGAAGGGCGTTAAAAATGATTGAGCGAACCATGGCCCAGAAGCTACGCGACATGTCAGAATGGTTTCCCGTCGTCTCGCTTACGGGGCCACGCCAAAGCGGCAAGTCAACTCTCATCAAGGCCGTTTTTCCTGAATATGAATATCTCAACCTCGAGAACCCGGAAGTCCGTCGCGCCGCACTCGATGACCCCGTCGGCTTTATCAGCAGGCGCCCCGATCATCTGATCATCGACGAGGCCCAATATGCACCGGAGCTGTTCAGCATGATTCAGGTCGCCTCCGACGAACGCGGAAAGACCGGCCAGTATGTATTGTCCGGCTCGCAAAACTTTTTGCTCATGCACAACATCCAGCAATCGCTTGCCGGGCGCGTCGGCATGCTCAAGCTCTTACCTCTCTCCTACCAGGAGCTCAGCGATACGCAAATCTCGCTTGACACCTACCTGATTCGCGGGGGATACCCGCGCATATATGATGCGGGCATCCCCATCGACATGTTCTACCAAAATTACCTTATGACCTATGTGGAACGCGACGCGGGCGGCCTTCTCGACGTGCGCAACCTGAGCTCCTTTAGAAAAATGATCGGGCTGTGCGCGGCTTGCGTGGGAGGACTGCTCAACCTATCAAGACTCGCCGCTGATGTGGGAGTCGCCACGGCGACGATCGGCTCGTGGCTTTCGATCCTGCAGTCAAGCTATTTGGTGTTCCTACTTCAGCCATATGCTGGAAACATGCGCAAGCGGCTTACCAAAGCGCCAAAACTGTACTTCTACGACACGGGGCTACTTTGCCATCTGCTTGGAATTCACGACGAGCGCAGCCTCATGAACCACCCCCTAAGCGGGGAAATATTCGAAAACCTCGTTGTCTCAGAACGCCAGAAGGCATATCTCAACAGAGGCATCGAGCCCACGCTTGTCTTTTATCGCGACGACAGCAAACGAGAGATCGACCTTATCGATCTAACAGAGCCGGCTCGCCCACAGGCATTCGAAATCAAATCGGGCGCTACCTATCGCGACACATTTGCTCGATACCTACGCTCTGTTGGTTCCGAACTTGGCATTCCCGCAAAGGACCGAGCCGTCGTATATCACGGCTCCGAGCGCTACGATACCGAGGGCGCATCGGTTGTGCCGGCAGAAGAGTTCTTGCTTCGGGAGTCGTAGCGAGCGCCGCGGGCACCGGCCGCGCCTCGATTTGTGCCGCCCGGAGATACGCAAAAGTGGTGACGCCCCACCCTTGTAACCTAGCCCACCCGTACGCTGGGACACAAATCCGCCAGCGGACACTCGTCGCACTTGGGCTTACGGGCATCGCAAATCTCGCGACCGAAGGTGATCCACTGGTGATTGACCGACTCCCAATACTCGTGCGGCAAAATCTTGAGCAGATCTTGCTCGGTCTTGAGCGGCTCCTTGGCATGCGTCTTGGGGCTCAGCATCAGGCGGTGCGCGATGCGGTTGACGTGCGTATCCACCGCGATGCCTTCCACGATGCCAAACCCAACGTTGAGTACGATGTTCGCCGTCTTGCGCCCCACGCCCGGCAGCTTTACAAGCTCCTTCATGTCGGCCGGCACCTCGCCGCCGTAGTCGGCAACAATCATCTGCGCGGCCTCCACAGCATGCTTGGCCTTACTCTTATAAAAGCCGAGTGACTTAATGGTGTCCGCCACGTCGGTCACACTTGCCCCCGCCATGGCCTCGGGCGTGGGCCACTGGGCAAACAGCCGCGGCGTCACCTTGTTGACCTGCATATCGGTCGTTTGCGCCGAAAGCAGCACCGCGATCAGCAGGCGGAAGGGATTCTCGTGGTCCAAAAAGCACTCGACCGGGCCATAGCGACGGTTGAGGCGCTCACACACCTCGATGGCGCGCTCGCGCTTGGCGGCATTGGTCTCGCGTGGCATAACGACTCCTCGGCTCAACGGCACAATAAACTTATGAGCACAATTGTCCCACGTATAGGGTCGTTACGCTTCCAAAAATGCGCCGGTCTGGCGGCTCCACAGGCTTGCATACTCGCCGCCCGCCTCGACAAGCTGCGCATGCGTGCCGTCCTCGACGATCTCACCATCGGCCAGCACCACGATGCGGTCGAGCGCCGCCACGGTGGACAGGCGGTGCGCCACCACAATGGAGGTACGTCCACGCATCAGATTTTCGAGCGCCTCCTGCACCAGAGCCTCGGACTCGCTGTCGAGGGCAGAGGTCGCCTCATCGAGCACCAGAATCGGCGCGTCGGTTAGGATGGCGCGGGCGATAGCCACGCGCTGACGCTGGCCGCCCGAGAGCTTGACGCCGCGCTCGCCCACCATGGTGTCAAAGCCACGGGGCAGGCGGTCGATGAACTCCAGGGCATTGGCCAGGCGTGCGGCCTCGCGGATCTGCTCGTCAGTGGCGCCCGCGCGGCCGTAGGCGATATTCTCGCGAATGGAGCGGTGGAACAGCAGCGCCTCCTGCGGCACGTAGGCAACCTGGCGGCGCAGGCTCTGCTGCGTGCAGCGCGAAACGTCCTGACCGTCCACGAGCACGCGGCCGCCCTGCACGTCGTCCAGGCGCAGCAACAGCTTGGTGAGCGTCGTCTTGCCCGAGCCCGATTTGCCCACCAGGCCCACGCGCTGGCCCGCCGCCACATGGGGCGTCAGGTCGTCGAACACGCTCTCGCCCGCCGCGGCGTCACGGTATGCAAAGCTCAGGTGCTCAAAATCAATCGCGCCCTCGCCCACCTTGAGCTCGGGGGCGTTCTCGTCGTCTGCCACCAGACGCGGCTCGTCCAGCACACGCGTCATCTCGGCCGCATCACCGAGCGCGCGGTTGATGCGCTGCATCATGGAGCTCACGTAGTTCAGACGCATAGTGAGGTTGTACGTATAGGTAAAGATCATGACGAGCGCGCCGGCCGAGATGCCAAACCACGCGTTGCCGCCCGCCACAAACACGCTCACCACCGCCATGGTGATGACGATGAGGCCCGAAGTCGTAAAGTTGCGCTGCATCATGGCGTGCATCGAGACCGTCTCGGCATCGCATGCGGCGCGGTCGGCGGTGTCGAACAGGTCGCGCTCAAAGTCCTCGCGCCCGCAGGTCTTGACGGCCAGGATGTTCGTGACCGCGTCGGACAGCACGCCCGAGAGCTTGTTCTGAGCGGCGGACGTCGCAGCCGAAAGCGGCATGATGCGCTTGTACATAAGCCAGACAAACGCAATGTAGACGACCATGATGCCCACCAGGATCACAGTAAATGTGGGCACCACCGGGGCGAGTGCCGCCACCGTGCAGACGACCGAGGTGATGGTGGGAATGAGCGAATACACCGTCACGTCCACCAGTCCCGTATAGCCGCTCATAAAACGGCTCGTCTGGCTGACGAGCGATCCGCCAAAGCGACTGGTGTGAAATGTCATAGATTGGTTGGAGAGCGTATCAAAGCACAGGCGCGCCAGGTGATAGTTGCCCGCGATCTCGAGCTTGTAGACGGTGTAGTCCTGCAGCTTGGAGAGAATCTGGCCCACCAGGTTAACAAGCACGAGCGCCAAAATGTAAGGGCCAAAGACCTCAAACACCTGGTCGCCCGCCACGGGGCCGGCCTGGACGCGGTCGACGATGAGGGCCATCACGTAGGTGTTGGCAAACGTGAGCAAAAAGATGTAGCCCGCCGACGAGAACACCGAGAGAAAGACGATCAACGGCTGCGTGCGCGTGACGTCCCAAAAACGCTGCAGCGTGCGACGCACGGTTGAGCGTTTGAGCGGACTGGTGCTTCTCTGAGACATGGGCTTCCTTTCGCATCTGATAGGGCGAAACACCATTGTTGCACATTAAAGTGCGCTTTAGGCAAGTGCGATGCGAGAAGCGCTGCGCCCCGCGCCTGCGCAGACGCCCCGCCGTCAGGTGCGGCTAGTCCTCGTCTTCTTGCCCTGCAAGCAGGCCCGCAGACGTGAGCCCCAAGACCTCGTCGGCCTCCTCGGCATCTTCCAGCGCGTCGATGTCCTTGAGCTTGCGCTCCATGACGTTGGTGCGCGTGGTGATGATGCCCTCGACCGTTTTGCCCGCGGTCTCGATCTGCTGCTGGGCGCGGCGCAGCGCCGCCTGATAGCGCGGCAGCTCAGCCTTGACGGCGGAGAGCACGCGCAGTACGTCGTCGGTACGTTTTTGCAGCCTAAACGTCTGGTAGCTCATCTGCAGGCTGTTGAGAATGGCGGCCATGGTGCTGGGACCGGCTACGTTGACGTGATAGTCGCGGCCCAGGGTCTCGATAAGCCCGGGGCGGCTGACGATCTCGGCGTACAGTCCCTCAAACGGCACGAACATGATGCCAAAGTTGGTCGTTGCCGGCACACTCAGGTACTTTTCGCAAATGTCTTTAGCCTCGCGCTTGACCATGGTGTCGAGCGTCTTGCGCGCGGCGGCGACGGCCTCCGCGTCGCCCGACTCCTGGGCATCGAGCAGATGCTCATACGCATCGCCCGGGAATTTGGAGTCGATTGGCAGCAGCACGGGGTCTCCCTCGTCCACCGGCAGCTTGACGGCAAACTCAACGCGCTCCGAGGCGCCGGGCTTGGTGGCGACGTTTTCCAGATACTGGTCGGGTGTGAGGATGTCCGCCAGGATTGCACCCAGCTGCACCTCGCCCAAAATGCCACGCGCCTTGACGTTGCCCAGCACGCGCTTAAGGTCGCCCACGCCGGTGGCGATAGATTGCATATCGCCCAGGCCCTTATACACGGCCTCGAGCTGGTCGCTCACCTGCTTAAACGATGCCGACAGACGGTCGTTGAGCGTGCGGGAGAGCTTCTCGTCCACCGTCGCGCGCATCTGATCGAGCTGCACGTTGTTGTCCTTGCGGATGGCGCCCAGCTGGGCATCGACCGTCTCGCGCACCTTGTCCAGGCGCTGCTCGATGCCCTCGCGGTTGGCGCCGAGCTGTTGGGTCGTCTCGCGGCGCAGGTCATCCATACGGTCACCAGCTTGCGAGAACTCGCGTGCGATGGCCAGGTAACGTTGCTGCTCCACGGCCGCATCGGTCGTCTGCTGCTGCGCGATGGCATTGGCCGTGCGGCGGGTTTCAGCCAGCGCGACGTTCAGGGCATCGAGCGCGTTGTTGGCCTGCTCAAGTGCTGCCAGCGTTTCCGCGCTACTGTCGCCACGCTCCCGCAACTCGGCACGCAGGCTCTTGAGCTGGATGGCGCAAGCCACAGCAACCCCCACCGCCACCAAGGCGATCACAACAAGCACAATATCAATAGCAGACATAAACTCCGCCCAACAAACCCAATCGAGCACCAATCAAAACCGCGATCAATCTTACCCCGCCATACACACGGATCACTCACTGCCTTGCAGACAAATTTCTCTTATAGCCGCGGGCGTTAAAACGCTAGCTCTCCCAGCCGGCGCGGATGGTTGTTATGACGTCACCTAGGCGCTGGCCCAGGGCCGCTAGATGTTGAAGCACCTCGTTGGGCGATGCGCCGTTGAGGATGCACGTGAGGGCATACGACGCCAGAAAGATGGCCGCAAGCCCCAACGGGATGAGCACGATCATCGCCAATGTGCGCAGGCGCTGGCCCAAACGGCGGCGGCGCGCGCGGCGTTTGTCGAACGCGAGCTCCTGCGCATATGAATCTTGCTGTACGGAATAGGCCTCTGGCGCCGATTCACACCCGGGCACAGCTGCAGGTACAGCAGCGGGCACGACGTTTTGCACGGGCGCCTGGTTGGCAACCCCTTGCATTTGCATCTCCATGAGTCGTTGCTGCTGACGCAGCATGCGCTCAGCTTGTTGCTGCGGAGTCTCAAGAAACAGATCCATGTTGGCCTCCAAAATCGGGGCATTCGACGCTTACGGCCAGCATCCCGCACCGCCATGACCGCGACAACGCAATCCGTAGCAATAGCCGCAAAGTTTCTTGTTGACAAAAGCTGTCGAAAACCTCAACAACTCCCCTACCAGCACTTTCTCTGAGCTTTTTTCGCCAGCAATCTTTTGGCCTTCCACCCTTACGCCAGCTGACCAAAATCTAACCAAAAGCTTGACGAAAATTGTGGAGACCGGGACCTCAAGTAAAACGTGACAGCCCCAAGCGAAGCAGCCTGGACAGTTAGTTCAGATATGTATAAATCAGACCCCCCACAGAAGGGCCGACACGCTCCGTTTGCTGCATTTTGGTCCCCCATAACGGACATCAAAGACCCAAAGTCAGGCGTAACAGGCATCCAAATGACGCCCAACAGACCTCCAAGGACCCAAAAGACAGCCATCGAGCGATTGGAAAATACGAATCTGAACTAACTGTCCGCCCCCACACAAAACGTGCCGCCCCATAGGGGGCGGCACACAAACTTTAATATCAGCTTTTCTGTAGCGAGCACGCGACGACCCAACGCCGGGGCGCGGGGCGGGGAGATACCTTTCCCTCGCGCGACTCTGCGAAGCCGTGAGCGAGAGGGAAAGGTATCTCCCCGCCCCGCGCCCCGCAGCAGCCAGCGCCACGCGCTAGTAGTTCACCACCTGCTCCTCAAAGTACGCCTTCGGGTGGTTGCACACCGGGCACACCTCGGGCGCCTCGGCACCAACATGCAGGTGTCCGCAGTTCAGGCACTTCCACACCTTTACACCCTCGCGCTCAAACACCTCGCCCGACTCAATGCGCTCGACGAGCTTGTTGTAGCGCTCCTCGTGAGCCTTCTCGACAGCAGCGACGCCGCGGAACTTCGCGGCGATCTCGGCAAAGCCCTCCTCCTCGGCGGTCTTGGCAAACTCGTCGTACATCTCGGTCCACTCGTAGTTCTCTCCCGCGGCGGCATCGCGCAGGTTATCCAGAGTGCTGGGAACGGCGCCATCGTGCAGATACTTAAACCACAGCTTGGCGTGCTCGGACTCGTTGCCCGCCGTCTCGGCAAAGATATTCGAGATCTGAACGTAGCCGTCCTTTTTTGCCTTGGATGCATAGTAGCGATACTTGGTGTGCGCCTGAGACTCACCGGCAAAAGCGGTCTCGAGGTTCTTCTTGGTTTGAGAGCTCTCAAAATCCATAGGTGTACTTCCCTTCAATACATGCCGCCCATAGGCTTTGAGCGGCCTTATTTTATGGTACCCCCTGCCGAAAATCTAAACCTTAAAATTCGAGCGGGCTACACACTCAGCCAACGATCGTCCTCGGAGCGGCAAAAGCCCTCGCGCTCCAGATCGGCCAGAATACTCGCGACCAGCTCACACTCGACCGGCGCTCGACCGGCCGCCGCCTCCATCTCGTCAACGCCTGCGACGGCCTCATCGAGCGTAATCCCCGCCGGCTGGTCATCGCGCGCTGCCAGCAACATGCGCACGATATGCGCGCGCTTTTGGCGACGCGAGCCCTCAAACTTTGATTGACGGCTATAGCCCGCCGAGCGCCTGGACGGATTGGGCAACGTCTTTTTTAGATATGCGCCGTAATCTAGCAACGCGTAATACCACGCGCGCGGCGTGTCGGCATCATCGAGCGGCACGGCAAAGGGAGCGATCTTGTCGAGCGCCGCACCGGGGGCCGCCGGACAGGCCGCCTGAATCAGCGGCACCAGTTCGCGATCGGGAACGGCGGGCACATCGGGAAAGAAATGATGCAGAAAGACCGTGCGCACGTTGGTCTCCAGATACACACCCGGAAGATCAAACGCAAACGACCGGATACCCTGCGCCGTTGCCGGGCCAATACCAGGCAGAGCGACCAAGTCGCGCGTCTCATGCGGAAACTCCCCATCCCAGTCCTCTGCAACGCGCTGAGCGGCCTTGTGGAGCGCCAGAGCGCGTCGGTTGTAGCCCATGCCCTGCCAAGCGTCTAAAACATCGGAAGGCGCGGCCTGAGCGAGCGCCTGGACGGTCGGAAAACGATCGAGCCACGCCGGCATGCGCGTCTCCACGCGCGGAACCTGTGTCTGCTGCAGCATGACCTCGGAGAGCCAGATGATATATGGGTCGCGCGTGCGGCGCCACGGAAGGTCGCGATAACGCAGGACCCCTTCCGAACGAATCATCGAACGAAAGGGGTCCTGAATCATGGCAATGCTCCTTATGCGGCGCTATTCCTCCCGGCAGGCGCACGCACAGGTGGCGTACTCGGGAAACGCATCGCGATCGGCGAACTTGGGATCGACAGCCGGGAACTGGCGATGGGCGACGATGTCGCCGAGCGAAACGGAATCGAGGTAGTCGCGCATCAACGCCTGGGCTCCGGCCCACAGGGGATGATAGCAGCACGTGCCCATGCGCGCACAGTCACCATCGGGCGCGGTGCAATCGTTCATAACCATAGGGCCCTGAACAGCCTCGACGACCTGGCGGATGGTGACATCGTCCGGACTGACCTTGAGACGCATTCCACCGTGGACGCCACGCAGGCTCTCCACAATACCGGCCTGGACCAAACCGTGTTGGATCGAACGGGCAAACGAATACGGGACATTGACCTCTTCGGCAGCGGTGCGAACAGAAAGCAACCGCTCCGGGTCCTCGGCAAGCATCGCCAGCATACGAAGGGCGTAATCAGTCTTCCTCGATATGTCCATTTTTCCCCTTTCAAGGAATACGAACAGCTCGAACGAGCTCCGGGGCCGAGCTTGTGTCGAGACGCTAAATGACCGCTAGGACATCCAAATGATAAATAGGATATCCACTGAGTGCCGCGCTTGGAGCGAAATGCATCAGATGCGGCCTACAGTGCAATTTAGTATAACCTAACCCCCTGTCTCGTTGAACAGGTGTTGCGCAACAAAGCTGCTGTTTAGACAGATATACTTATTGGATTTTACTTGCGTTCCCGAAGGCGCGGGGATTCTGGGCGAAGATGCGCTAGGGCGATCGTTCTATCGAAACAAAGTGCATCAAACGCAAAAAGCCACGTCCGAAGACGTGGCTTTAATTGCGTTGGCGGGAAGTACGGGGCTCGAACCCGCGACCTCCGACGTGACAGGCCGGCGCTCTAACCAAACTGAGCTAACTCCCCAGGCAGGCGTTCGCGTTTGTTTCCGCTCGCGTGCGCTGCGGGGATTAGTATACACAGAAGTCTATCCGGCGCGCAACAACTTTTTTTGAAAAAATTTTTCGGTCCCTCCGGGAGGGTCTCCGGGGCTGGGGGCGGGGGTTAAGTTTGCTGCTCTACAGTCCTGCGCAAGACGGAAAGC
>CALJDJ010000039.1 GCA_938023705.1 uncultured Collinsella sp. | reverse complement strand
CATTAAGTGCTTTCCTTTGCGTGCGGAACTCGCGACAGACTTAACTGCCGACCGCCCGCACAGCTCATCGCGGGTCGGATTAGCCGCCGCCCGCATACAGAAACAAAAAAAGAAACATTTGGTTGAAAGGTTAACTCAAATGAAGATCGCTCTGATCAACGAGAACTCTCAGAACTCCAAGAACCCTATGATCGAGGCTGCCCTTAAGAAGGTTGTCGAGCCCATGGGGCACACCGTCTTTAACTATGGCATGTATGCCGACGCCGACTCCAAGCCCCTCACCTACGTGCAGAACGGCATCCTTGCCGCCGTGCTGCTCAACTCCGGCGCTGCCGACTACGTCGTGACCGGCTGCGGCACCGGCGAGGGCGCCATGCTCGCCTGCAACTCCTTCCCCGGCGTGCTGTGCGGCCACGTTGCCGATCCGCTGGATGCCTACACCTTTGCCCAGGTCAACGATGGCAACGCCGTCGCCATGCCCTTCGCGCTCAAGAACGGCTGGGGCCAGGAGCTCAACCTCGAGTACACCTACGAGAAGCTCTTTGGCTTTGGCTCGGGCAACGGCTACCCCGCCGAGCGCGTTGAGCCCGAGCAGCGCAACAAGAAGATCCTCGACGGCGTGCGCACTGTGACCATGCGTCCGCTCGTCGACGTCCTGGGCGAGATCGATCAGGACCTGGTGAAGGGCGCACTTGCCGGCGAGCACTTCCAGGAGTACTTCTTTGCCAACGCTACCGACGAGGCCATCATCGCCAAGGTCAAGGAGCTCTTGGGCCTGTAATAAGGCCCACGGGGCGCACCAACCCCCCAACAAACCGCCAAGCAAAAGGCGCCGCGACAATCCATGTGTCGCGGCGCCTTTTTTGGTTGGCTATCGCTTGAGCCACTGCAAGGTGGCCGCTCCCCTATTTGCCAAGAGCCTACAGCTCGCAGGCGACCTTGTAGCCATCGCCGATGGCGTCGCGGATGTTGCCGCACTTCTGGGCATCGCCCAGCACGTGGATGGCAACGCCGGCAGCGGCAAGGTCATCGGCCAGCTTGGTGTTAGGACGATAGCCCATGGCAAGCACCAGCGTATCGGCGTCGGCGATGGTGTGGACTTCGCCGTCCTTTTCGTAACTGATGGTGTCCTCGGTAATCTCGGTCACCTTGGCCTCGGTCAGCACGTGAACGCCCTTGGAAAGCATACGCGTGATGAGGACCGCGCGACCGGCGCCGCCCTCGTTGGCGGCGAGCGTCTTGGTCATCTCGATAACGGTGACGTCGCGGTTTGCCGGCGACAGATCGTTGACCAACGGGGCCAGGTAATCGGCCGTCTCGCAGCCAACGGTGCCGCCGCCCACAATGACAATCTTCTTGCCCGGGAAAGCCTTGCCGCCCAGCAGGTCATCAGCCGTCATGACCTGCTTAAAGCCCTGCATAAAGGCCGGGGCGATGGGTTCGGCGCCATAGGCCAGGACAACCTCGTAACCCGCGTAGTCGCGCTGGATGTCCTCGGCGGTCAGCTCGGTACCAAAGACGCATGTGACGCCGGCCTCGGCCAGGCGACGGTACTGATACTTGATCACGCGCGTGAGCTCCTGCTTTGCCGGCGGAACGGCCGCGATGCGCATCTCGCCGCCCGGCTCGTCCTGCTTATCCACGAGCACCACGTTGTGGCCGCGCTTGGCGGCAATGTAGGCTGCCTCCATGCCCGCAGGACCGGCGCCCACAACGAGCACGTTCTTGGCCTCGGTGGCAGGCTCATAGCCGGCCTCGTCGCGCTCCACGTCCGGGTTGACGGTGCAGGAGATGCGCTTGCCAAACATGATGCCGTTCAGGCAGCGCAGGCAGCCGATGCAGGGACGGATCTCGTCGGCGTTGCCGGCAGCCGCCTTGTTGCAGAACTCGGCATCGCACAGATTGGCACGGCCCATCATGCAGATGTCGGCGGCGCCGTCCTCGATCAGTTCCTCGGCAATCCATGCCTCGTTAATGCGGCCGACCGTGGCAACGGGAATGTTGACGTGCTTTTTGATCTCGCGCGAGCAGGCGGCGTGCGAGGCCTGCTGCGTGCCGGCGGCGGGAATGGCGGAGCCGCGCTTGATGGTAGTGCCGCCCGACACGTGGATCATGTCGACGCCGGCCTTCTCCAAGCGACGCGAGACATAGATCATGTCGTTGAGGGTCAGGCCGCCATCGGTGTACTCGTCGCCCGAGATACGGACGTCGATGATAAAGTCCTTGCCGCAGCGCTCGCGAATCTCGGCGATGACCTCGAGCAGGAAGCGCATGCGGGCGTCGAGCGAGCCACCGTACTCGTCGGTGCGCTTGTTATAGAGCGGGGTCAAAAAGCCGCCGAGCATGCCGTGGGCGTGTGCCGCATGGACCTCGACGCCGTCGACACCGGCCTTCTGCATGCGCACAGCAGCGTCACCAAACTGATGCGTGAGCTCGTGGATCTCATCGACCGTGATGGGGCGCGGCGCCTCGCGGGCATAGGACGGGCCCACAAAGGACGGAGCGATCAGGCGCGGCGTGCCCGGAATGTTAAAGGCCATGTAGGCGGGGTGGAAGAGCTGCGGCATGATCTTGCAGCCATACTCGTGGACGGCCGCGGCGAGCTTTTCCCAGCCAGGGATAAACGTGTCGTCGTAGCAGCACATGTCACCCGGTAGATAGGTATAGGTGGGCTCGACCGTCACGACCTCGGTGATGATGAGGCCCACGCCGCCCTTGGCACGGGCACGGTAATGATCGACCAAGTCGTCGGTCACATAGCCATGATCGGCCAGGTTCGTGGACACCGGCGGCATAAAGACGCGGTTCTTGACCTCGGTCGTACCGACCTTGATCGGGCTAAAGAGCATCGGGTAGGCGGAAGACTCCATACAGGGTTCCTTTCGTTTGAGCCGCTCGGCGGCAGTTGCTAACGTACTTATCGTATCAGCAACTGCGCTGTACCCGACCGTACACGCTCCCCCGGCTTTTACTCAGCCCACAAAAAGTTGCGGTGGAATACGGAGTAGATAAGGCCTTTGACAGCCAAAACAGTCCGTATTCCACCGCAACTGATGGGCGGGGTGGGTTAGAGGCCCAGATAGCTGGTCATGCCTTCGACGGCGAGCTTGGCGCCGGCTACGGCATGGACCACGGTGAGCGGGCCGTTGACCACGTCGCCGGCGGCAAAGACGCCAGGCACGGTGGTCATGCCGCACTCATCGACCGAAAGAAGACCGCGATGGTCGGTCTCCAGACCGCCCGTCGTAAGCACCAGCTTGTCCTTAGGCACTTGCGAGGCCGCAATCACAACCGTGTCGGCGGGCACATGGTCAAGTTCTTCCTCGTAGCCCACCACGTTGTCGTCCTCGTCAAAGATAGCCGTCTCGAACACCGGACCGTTATCGTCGATGGCGCAGATCGCCTTGCCGCGCACGATCTCGGCACCGTCAAGCTCGGTCAGCTCCACCTCGTCATCGATGGCCGAGATATGGCGCGATCGGGCATACACGGTAACCTTGCGAGCGCCCGAGCGCAGAGCCGTACGGGCAACATCCATGGCCACGTTGCCGGCGCCGATAACCGCCACGTTCTGACCGATCGCCACACTCGTGGGATCGACCAGGTAATCGATACCAAACAGTACGTTGCCACGCGACTCGCCGGGAATACCCAGCTTGCGGGCGCGCCAGGTACCGGTACCGACAAAGACCGCATCGTAGCCGTCGCGCAGCAGGTCGTCGATATGCAGCGCACCACCGATGGTGGTCGAGGGACGGACGCGCACGCCAAGCGAGCACATCACGTGACGGTACTTTTGCACGAGAGCACGGGGCAGGCGAAACTCGGGGATGCCGTACTCCAGCACACCGCCGATCTCGGGGCGCTGTTCAAACACCGTGACGGCACAGCCCAGCTGGGCCATCTTAATGGCCACGGTAATGCCGGCAGGACCGGAACCGACCACGGCAACCTGCTTGCCGCACGACGGCGCAGGCTTCCACTCCTTACGATCCAAATACGCGGTCGAGATATAGTTCTCGATGCTCGAGAAGTGCACCGGCGCACCCTTGCGGCCCTGGATGCACGCGCCCTCGCACTGACCCGAATGGTTGCAGATCATGGAGCAGACCGCGCTCATGGGGTTGTTCTGGAACAGCAGCTCACCTGCCTCTTCCAGACGGCGCTGCTTAAACAGGTCGATGACCTGCGGAATAGGCGTCTGCACCGGGCAGCCCTTAAGCTGGCAGAACGCCCTTTTGCAACCTAGGCAACGATTCGCCTCTTCGACAATGTGGATAGCCACGCAACTCCCCTTTTTAATGTAATCCAATGAGGCGACGATAAAAACCCTTCACTGCCGCCCCCAGTCAAGCAAACTCAATATGCCGCCACGGCAAAAGCCAATGCTATATCTCGCGATGCAGAGCCCCGCAGTGAGCGGACATGCGCTCGAGTGTCGCCAGGCAGCTAGCCGCCGTCGCCGGCACGCTGTTCTCGACCACGCAAGGAATCCCCGAACAGGCGGCAGCCGCCCAGGCCACCACGGGCTCAAAGTCATAGCGGCCCGTCTCGCCCACGCCGTGGCACACCAGGCGAGAACCCGTACCGTCGCACCAGCCGGCTTCGTCCTCGTTGTCGACGACCTCAAAATCCTTGGCGTGCAGCACGCGAATCTTACTGCCGCATAAGTAGAGCATACGCGCGGTGATTTCCTGCGCCTCGCCAACGACGCTGGGATGCAGCAGCGACACCGGATCGTAGATCACACCGAGTGAGGTGCTCGAAACGCGCTCCAGAACCTCGCGGCAGCGCTCGGGCGTATTGACGATCTCGTTCCAGCCGGGCTCAATCAGAAGCTCGCCGCACTCCTTTTCGGCCATTGAGCACACGCGAACGAGTCTTTTGCAAAACGCATCGAGCGCAGCGGCTGAAAAACGGTCATCGGCCATCTTGTTCTGCGCGTTGGGACGCCCCGTCTCGGTTCCCACCGGACAGCCCCCAAGCCAGCGCGCAAACCTCAGGCACGCCTCATACTCGGCATAGGTATCGACCAGCTGATTCTGATCGGGCGTGGCCAGGTTTTTATAGCAGCCGAGCACCGCCACCTGCACGCCGCTGGCGGCGAGCACCTCACGCAGATGGTCGGCGAGCTCGTGCGTAAGGCCGGAACGATTAATACCAAAGGACTTGTAGAGCACTTTGCTCGGCAGCTGGATGCACGAGAAACCCAGTTTGCCCGCCATGCGAATGCGCTCCTCCACCGTGCCCTCGGGCAGGTCGTGCAGACGCACGCCGACGCTCAACGCGCCTTTTGACTGCGCCATGCCTAGGCCTCCTTGCACGCATTGATGCCCGGCGTGTAGCCGCCAAACGGGTCGTCGATGGAGCACACGCCCGAAGGGGCGAGCGGATCGCGCTTACCGGCCAACTTGTCATGATGCATGGTCTCGATATAGGCGAGCACCAGCGGCGCCACGCCCTTCGCGTCGTTTTTGACGACGGGCTCACTCATGTAGTAGCCAAACGTGCCCTCGCGGTGCGCGGTGTTGCCAAGGCCCGCCACCAGACAGATATTGTCAAGCGCCAACTGCCCGTCGCGCTCGGACAGGCACGTATCGCAGATGCCATCAAAAGCGCGACGGCCGTACTGGTAGTAGCGCTCGCCCAGCACGCCCAGGCGCACGCCCTTCATGATGGCGTTGGCAAAGATGGCGCTGCCCGACTCCTCCAGATAGTTGGGGGCGATATTGGGCAGGTTGATGACCTGGTGCCACATGCCGGTCTTCTCGTCCTGATACGGCAGCATGGCGTCGATCAGGTCGTGGAACATCTTGCGGATCTCGTCCTTCTCGGCCGACATCGAGGGCGGCATGAGCTCCCAGGTATCGATGAGCGCCATGGCGAACCAGCCCTCGGCGCGCAGCCAGAAGTTGGCCGAAAGGCCGGTGACGGGATCGCACCAGAACTGCTTGCGGCTCGCGTCGTAGGCGTGATAGTACAGGCCGTTGAGGGGGTTGCGCATCAAATCGTGCACCACTTGGAACATATGGAAGCTATCCGAGCAGGCACGGCGGTTGTGGAAGCTCAGCTCGTACTGCATGTAGAACGGCTGCGCCATGTACATGCCGTCGAGCCAGATCTGGTTGGGGTAGACGGCCTTGTGCCAAAACACACCCTCTTTGGTACGCGGCTGGGTTTCGAGCTGACGATAGATGGTATCCATGGCGGCACGGTACTTGGGCTTGCCCACCAGGTCATAGAGTTTGTAGAGGGTTTTGCCCGCGTTGACGTTGTCGAGGTTGTACTCCTGGGGATCGTAATGCTTGATGGTGCCGTCATCCTGGACAAAGAAGTCGATATAGTCGTCGGCGAAGGTCAGGTAACGCTGCTCGCCGGTGATCTCGTACAGCTCGATGAGTGCCTTGATCATGCAGCCGTCAATGTAATTCCAGGTGTTCTCCTTGCCGGCGCGAAGCTTTTCGATATTCCAGGCCGGCGCCTGAGGCGTAGAGGTCTCGATCAACTGCTCGATATAACGGTCCAGAATCTGATTGCAACCCATTGCTGTCCCCTCTGACGTTATTGATGGGTGAACGTTTCCCCTAGTGTAACGCGAACGGGGATTATAGGGTGAACGTTAACCCTATAATCCCCGTGAACGGCAAACTTTTAACGGCAAACGGCGGTGAGGCCCGCAGCGATGCGATGCGCCAGGCGCTCATAGCCGGCAGGGCTGTAATGCAGACCGTCCGGCATGTAGAGCTCGCGGTGCTCCGGCAAAAACGGGCTGATACCGCTTTGCGCATAGAGGTCGATCACCGGCACCGAGTAGCGGTCGCAAACCTCCAGCATCGCCTGCACATAGGCGTCTTGCGTCAGGCCCAGATGGTTGGCCTCGTTGCTTGCCGGAATATCCTTCTCGTGCTTGCCGCTCGTCTTGCACGGCGTCATAAACACGAGCCTTGACCGGGGCGAGCGCTCCGTGATGGTGCGGATCAGGTAATCGAGCGCGCCGCAGAACTCATGCACGTCGGTGCTACCCGGCTCTCCCAGCGGCACGTTGCGGCTAAAGTCGTTGACGCCGCCAAAGACGATGCAGATATCTGCCGTGTGATCGATGCCGTCCAAGCGCTCGACAAACGAATCGCTACGGTCGGCCTTGACGGCAATACGCGAACCCTTAATACCAAAGTTCTCGATCGTAGCGCCGCCCAGCAGCGCACCCAGGCGCGAGGTCCAAGAGATGTCGTTGCCTCCCCCGCCGCATCCGTTATCGCCCCAGGTGGTCGAATCGCCAAAGCAGCAGATGGTCGATTCGCTCAAGTTTTTCGTTTCCATATTCTTCTCCTCACCCGCACACCGGCGGTCATACAGGTACATACCGTTCATTCGCAACATCCGTGGGGCTATGCGTGGGCGCATTCCGCAACTTGCGAATCGAGCCATTCGATATCCTCGGCAAGATGCGCCACGCCAAGATGGTGTCCACCCGGACACACCTCGTGCAGAAGGTTTTCGTCCTTGCCCAGCAGCGCGTAGGCGTCGCGAACGATATCGAGCTGCTCGTCTACGTTCGCAAGCCCGCGGGCGCCGTTGAGATGGTCTTTCTCGCAGCTCTGAACCAAGAGCGGCCGTGGCGCGACAAGCGATGCAATGTCGCCCATGTCGAGCAGACGCCAGAGTCCAGGCGTGTAATTGCAGCTGCAATTGCCGTTGAGGTGCAGTAGCGAATCATCAACGCCGTACAGATAGCCCGAGACAAACGCCTTGCGCACGCGCGGGTCGAGTGCGGACAGGTACAACGTCATGTAACCGCCGCCCGAAAAACCAAAGCAGCCCAGGTCGTCCATGGCAATGTCACCGCGTGTCTCCAAGTAATCAATCAAGCGCATGTTGTCCCAGGCGTTGAGGCCCGCGACCGTAAGACCCAGCGGCTCGGCCATACGTGCTTGATTCAGACACGTACCGCGCAGGTAGCTGTTCTCGTCGTCGCCCTGACCCTTCCAGTCACGACGGTATCCCCAACCACGCGCATCGGGGCAGACGGTCACATAACCCATGCGCGCCAAACGCAAACCGTAGTCGTAATTGAACTTACGCACGGCATCGTCGACCGCCGGCACGCCCGCAACGCCGGCTATGCTTGCAGCACCCGCCCCCTGGTGACCATGCGGGCAGATATAGCAGCGCTTGAGTCCCCGCTCGTCAAGCTTGGGGCGGGACGGCTCCAACAGGTAAAACGGCATCCACACATCGTGCTCAACCTGCAACACCGCATGAGTACGCACGATGCTGCCGGCAACCCGCACGCGATTGAGTTCACGAATCTCAATCGGGGCGCGGTCCATAAGCGAAAGGCCCAAAATATCGTACAGACGAGTCCTGGTCGCAGCCTTCCATGCCTCAAAGTCTGTGGGAGTCTTGCCCGTAAATGCGGCCGAGCGCCCCTCGCGCTTCAGTCGGGCGCGCAGCGCAGGTTCGTCCTCGTAGTACGTCTCGATGTGCACGGTGCGGCCATTGGCAGATAGCCCGGCCGTCTCTACCGCATCACCGTCGCCGCCCTCGGGATCCCAACCATCCGTGCCGGCAAGCACTCGGTCACGCGCATAGCGTTCGGAATCCTGACCGGTCAGGCAATGCGCCCACGGCACCCAAGCGGCAGTATCACCCGCCGGGCCAAACAGGGCACCGCCGGCATACAGGGTGCCGTCATGTGCCGCTGGCTTATTCCAATCCCACCAGCCCTCGAGTGAAATATGGGGGCCCAGCCAGCATTCGAGCAAAACGGTCTGGGCCCACTCGCGCCATGGACGACCCAGATAGACCGATCCGGGGGCAATGCCCTCATCGGCTGTAAACGAACAGCCATGAAACACAAATCCGTACGGCTCGCCCTGAGGCGTGGAGACTGCCGTTACATACCCGTTGACATCCATATCGCGGTTGAGCGAGCGAATCTCACACCCCTCAAAGTAGGCACGCGCGCCGCCAAAGATAAAGTCGACATCGCCCTCGATCCGGCAACGTCGAAAATACTGCCGCCCCACGCGGCGCGGGGCGAACTGCTTGGGGCCTATAAAGCCGCCCGGCTTGGCCTCGCGCAGCGGCAGCGGCCCCAAAAAGAGCGTGTCCTGGTGTCCCTTAATGCAGCAGGCATCGACAACCAGGCGGTCACCATCGGCATACAGGGCAATCGCCTGACCGACCTCGCGCCCATCACCGGCGTTGTTTTCGATTGTTAGACCCGCAAGCGTCACGTCGTCGGCATCGACCAGCACCGTGTACGTACGGAAGGTGCCGAGTCTTCCATCCTGGCCGCTACCATCTTCCGAAGGCATCTTGGCACCCAGGCCTCCCACGATACGCACGCTGTCGGCCGTCTCGCCCTCGAGCGTCACATGCGGACGACGAATTTCGACCCGTTCGCGGTACTCACCCGGCGCCACCAGCACGCGCACCGGCACGGTCGCATCGGGCACACACCGCTCCGCCGCCTCGAGCGCCGCCGAAATGCTGCGATACGCGCCTTCGCGTTCGAGCGATACCTCAAAGAGCTGTTCTTTACCACTCATCTGTCATTACGCTTTCTGTCACAGAACACCCACCGTGCAATACCGGCACCTATAGATTGCGTGCGACAGCCGGGCAGACCCGACCGTCGCACGCCTCAACATGCCGTATTCACTTGTGCAGGAGCACTACCCTACGCGTGGATAACCTTGTCGACGTTTTGCAGCTGCAGCTCGTCGCCATCCTGACCCTCGATGCGCACGTTCTGCAGGTCGAGGACTTTCACGTTCTGCGCGATGATGCCCTGGCGCACCATGGGCTCCACGCCGCAGGCCATGGCCGGCACAAAGGGCTCGGCATCGGCGGCAAAGGTCACATGGACATCCTGGAACGTCAGGCGCGTCACCTTGCTCTCGGGAAGGCCCGTGATATAGGCCGCGGCCGCATGGCAGTTGATGGCCTCGATATCGCAAAACGTCGTGGCGCCAAAGCCGGGCGTACGGTCGTCGACGGGCAGCGCCTCGCGAGACTGCACGTAGTCGGTCTTGCCGTCCTTGTCGCAGAAGTAGAACGAGTTGACCACGAAGGGCGTGAGCACCTTATCCATGCGAATGTGCTCGAAGGTGATGCCCTCGTTGACGGCGTCCTTGCCGCGTCCGCGGCGTGTCTTGACGCGCAGGCCGCGGTCGGTGCGCTCAAAGAGGCACTTGCTCACGGTGAGGTCCTTGATGCCGCCGGCGGCCTCGGATCCCAGCACCACGGCGCCGTGGCCGTCGTGCATGTAGCAGTGCGAGATCAGCACGTCGTGCGTGGCGGGACGGAGCTCGGGTTCAATGCCCAGTTTGCCGCTCTTGATGGCGATGCAGTCGTCCCCCACCGAGAACTGACAGCCAAGGATGCGGACAAAACCGCAGCTCTCGGGATCGAAACCGTCGGTGTTGTGGGAGTTCTTGGGACCCTCGATGGACAGGCACAGGGCATCGACGTGCTCGCACAGAATGGGATGGATATTCCACGCCGGGCTGTTGCGCACGGTAAAGCCGGCAAGACTCACGTTTTCGCACTCGGACAGGAAGATCATGCGCGGGCGGGCGATCTCGCGGCCCTCCTCGGGACGGAAGATGTTCTTAAAGTCCTTGTTCCACCAGTTGTCCTCGGCAAAATCGGTCTGGCCGTCGATGGCGCCGCGGCCATAGATGCACACGTCGTGCACGCTCAGGCCCGTAAAGGTCGAACAGTAGGTCGAGAAGCTCTCGCCTTCCCAGCGGCCCAGGGGCAGCATGTCGGTGCCGGCATACCCGGCGCCCTCGTCGCCCGTGACCGTGCCCGGAATGTAGGCAAGCGCCGCGCGGTCGTGACGGGCCAGCAGCACCGCGCCCTCGGCAAGCTCGATGTTGATATTGCTCTTAAGGAAGAGGGACTTGATGCGGTAGTTGCCGGCGGGGATCAGCACGCGCCCGCCCTTGGGGCAGGCCATGATGGCAGCCTGAATGTTAGTGGTGTCATCGTGCTCGGCATCGCCCTTGGCTCCGCAGTCGCGAACGTTGATGGTAAAGGGCTCCGCCGGCGTGGTGACGCCTACGCTCAACTCGCGCTCGCCGCAGACAAAGCGGATCAGGTTGCGCTTGCCGGGGGTCAGGCCATCGACATAGGTCTCGACCGTATTCGTGGTACCGGCGGGCTCATCGTTGACAAAGATCTCCCACGTATCGGCACAGGTAAAGTAGCCGCCATCGTCGAGCTCGATAACAGCCGCGCGGGCATTGCGCCAGATAACGTTCGTCTCCATGGGTCTCTCCCTCAAATGTAATCAGAAGTTCATACTACTCGTTTTTAAAAAAGGGCCGCACCCGCCGGTGGATCTCCGGTGGCACGGCCCTTTGGTTTGGACAATGCGTTGGCCCTACTCGGCGGGAATTACGCTGCCGTCCTGGAAGCCAACATTGTTGTGAGCGAAGCAGTCCTCGTACTTAAAGCCGGAGAGCTCCTCGCAAAGCGCCTTGACCTCGGGCTTGACGTCGGCCATCTTGCCACCCTCCTTGACACGGTGAATCTCGTCGCAAAGGATGTCGCACTGCTCCTTGTCAATCTTGATGCCGCGGGCAAGGACGGCCGCGAGCAGGAAGAAGCCGGCGCAGCCGATGAGCATGTAGCCGCAGATGTACAGAGGCACGGTGGCGGGCTGGGTCACGGCGTCGCTGTTGCCGGCGGTCTGAATGAAGCCGGAGGCAGCAAGGACGATAGCCCATACGTTGACGGCAACAGCCTGGGCGATCTGCTGGCAGAGCTGCTGTGCGGAGCTGTAGATGCCCTCGCGACGACGCAGGGTGATGAGCTCATCGACATCGGGGATGTAGTTGAGCAGAACATCGGGCAGATACTGGAAGCCAACGTAGAAGAACTTCCAGATGGCGAAGATGATGGGGTAGGCGATCATGGCGATGGCGACCGTGGAGGTGCCGTTGATCTGACCAAAGGCGAAGTAGTTGTAGGCGATGATGCACGCGGCGCAACCGACGTTTGCCAGGTACCAAGACTTGTGGAAGCCCTTCTTGGCCATGAGGGCGACCCAGATGGCGGTGCAGACGATAGCGACGACCTTGCCGGGCATCTCCATCACGGACTCGTAGGACTTAGGAATCTGCAGACAGTAGACGATGAAGAAGGACAGGCACGCAGACCAGCAGGCAGCGGCGAGCTTCGTGGAGACCTGCGCATACAGGACCTTGCGGAAGGACTTGTTGCGGAAGGTAGAGATAACGTCGATGAAAAACTTCTTGATACCCTCGCCGACGCTCTCGATCTTCTCCTGAGCGACCTCCTCGGGGGTGTGCTCCCACGTGGACAGGTACACGCAGAGCAGCGAGATTGCCATGACCGAAGCGTTAATCGTAGCAATAATGAAGTAGCTGAACGGGTTGGTCTCGCCGAAGGTGCCAAAGCCAAAGCCGACGAGTGCTGCCATCAGGAAGCCGGCGGCGTTACCAAAGAGGTGCTTGTAGCCGGTGAGGTACGTACGCTCCTTGAAGTCATCGGTCATCTCGATGGTAAGCGGCGACAGGTTGGCGGTGCAGAACGTGTACGCGACGTTGTAGATCAGGTACAACACAAAGTAGTACGGGAAACCAAACGGCGTAGCCACAAAGATGAGCGGCTCGGCGACCATCATCGGGATAGCCAGCAAGATCCAGAAACGGCGGCGGCCAAAGATGCGGCCGATCTTGGTAGCGTAGAAGTTATCGGCCACAAAGCCCATGAGCGGGCACAGAATAGCGTTGAGATAGATGGCGAACGAGCTGATCAGCGCAGCCTCGCCTGCGGACAGACCGCACTCCGTGGACAGGAACAGCACCATGTAGCTGTGCGTAAAGCTCAGGGCACCGGAGTTGAGCATGCCGCCCATACCAAAGCCCAAGCGCGTCCAGAATGTGATCTTGCGCTTTTTACCGATCTTGTTAGTCATCGAGCTCCCTCTCTTTTCTCGATTGTCTTGTAACAAGACAATGGAGTCCATACCGATGTCTGTCTGCATATCGCCCACTCGTAGGGTGAACGTTTAGCTAGATTATGCGCGATTGCATATGATAGGTGAACGTTCACTTGTATATTATCCTTGAACGGTCGTTTTTTGCCGTTAAACGGATATCTGACTTGAAAAAAATCACGATTACATGGGTATTGAGTGGGTTTAAATTTGAGGTCGATTAGGTGAACGTTTATTGTTTTCGCCGCTCCCGTACCCTCAGGAAGACACGCCCGAACAGACAGAACAAACATGGCCCCGCCGGGAACACTCCCGACGGGGCCATGGTCAATAGCGCTCTATGCGAACCCATTTACCGCTACAGGCAGACGCCGTCCTTCCAGATGCTGATCTCGTGACAGCCGCGGCGCTCGGCACTCGTAAGCTTGCCGCTCGCCGTCTCTAGCACCAGCTGGTACAGGTCGTGGGCAGCCTCGTCGAGCGTACGCTCGCCCGTGGCGACCACGCCGGCGTTAAAGTCCATCCAGTTGGCCTTGTGGTCGCACAGACGCTGGTTGGTGAACACCTTGAGTGTAGGCGCCGGTGCGCCAAACGGCGTGCCGCGGCCGGTCGAGAACAGGATTACGTGGCAGCCGGCAGCCGTCAGGGCCGTGGTGGATACCATGTCGTTACCCGGGCCGCACAGCATGTTCAGGCCATGCTTGGTAGCCTGACCGGCATACGGCAGCACGTCGACGATGGGGGCAGATCCGCCCTTTTGCACGCAGCCGCAGCTCTTGTCCTCGAGCGTGGTAATGCCGCCATCCTTGTTGCCGGGGCTCGGGTTCTCATAGACGACCTCGCCGTGGCTGATAAAGTAGTCCTTAAAGCCGTTGAGCATGTCGGCAGCTGCGTTAAAGACGTCCTGGCTCTCACAGCGATCGAGCAGAATGCTCTCCGCGCCAAACATCTCGGGAACCTCGGTGAGCACCGACGTGCCGCCGCGGGCGACAACCATATCGCTCACGCGACCGATCGTGGGGTTGGCGGTAATGCCCGAAAGACCGTCAGAGCCGCCGCACTTAAGGCCAATGACCAGCTCGGAGGCAGGAATGGGCTCACGCTTGGCCTGCTTGGCCAGGTCGGCAAGCTCGGACAGGATCTTGTGACCCTCGACCTGCTCGTCGGCTACATCCTGGCAGGCGAGGAATCGAACGCGCTCGCGATCGAAGTCACCGAGCTCGTCGAGTACCTGCTGGTGCGTGCAGTTTTCGCAACCGAGGGACAGGAACAGCACACCCGCAGCGTTTGCGTGACGCGAGAGCGCCACCAGCAGACGGCGCGTCTGGGCATGGTCGGCACCGGTCTGCGAGCAGCCAAAGGGATGCGGGAAGTAGTAAACGCCCTCCAGCGAGCCCTCGACCAGATCCTGAGCCTGCTCGCACATGGCACGTGCGACCTCGTTGACGCAGCCGACCGTGGGAATGATCCACAGCTCGTTGCGCGTGGCGGCGCGGCCGTCAGCGCGGCGGAAGCCCATAAAGGTCTCGGGCTCAACCAGTTCAACGACCGGATGCGTCGGGTTGTAAGCGTACTCGACCTCGCCCGAAAGGTTGGTCTTGACGTTATGCGTATGAAGCCACTGACCGGGCTGGATGTCGCCCGTCACGTGACCGATAGGAAGACCGTACTTGACGACGTCTTCCCCCGCCGCAATGGCACGCACGGCCATCTTGTGGCCCTGCGGAATATCCTCCGCGGCAACGACCTCGCCCACCCCGGGAACCGCGACGGCGGTGCCCTTGGCAAGCGGCGACAGCGCGACGATCACGTTATCGGCCGGATTGATCTGGATAGTGTTCATTACAAATGGTCCTAACCCTACAGGTTGAGCAGAAGTCAGCGGGCGCCCGCCAGTTGCCCGGCGCGCGCACAGAAGGATTTAGGCCTGGGCGATGGCGAAGGCCTGCTTGGCGCCCTCGGCGCGCACAACGGCAAGCGCGTTGACGACAAACTCCTCAAGGCCGGCGATCTGCGTAAGGTCCTCGCCCCACATCTGCTCGTTGCTGAGCACGTCGTGCACCAGCTCGGCATCGTCTGCACCGGCGTGGGCGGCGTAGAAGTCGAGCACGAAGGCATCGTCCTGAGCGGTGTACTCGGTGCCGTCGGCGCGGCGCAGGTGCAGGCCGTCACCCTCGCGAGCAACGAGCTCCTGCGTATAGAAGGCAATGAGCGTAGCGAGGCTCGTCGCCAGGCACTTGGGCAGGTTGCCGGTCTCGGCAACATAGTCCTTGAGCGTGGGCAGGTCGCGAGCACGCCATTTGGCGGTTGAGTTGAGGCAAATGGAGAGCAGCGCGTGGTCGATAAACGGGTTGTCGAAGCGGTTCTCGACGGCGGCAGCAAAGGCCTTGCAGTCCTCGACGTCCAGGTCGGCGGCAAGCGTCGGGATGACCTCGTCGTAGAGCATGGTGTTCATGAAGCCACGGACGGTCTCGTCGTGCATGCAATCGCGCACGATGTCAAAGCCGGCAACCCAGGAGCCCGGAACAAAGGCGGTGTGGGCGCCGTTGAGGATGCGGACCTTGCGCTTCTTGTACGGGGTGACATCGGGGGTCACAAAGACACCCGGCAGGCCGGCCTTCACGAAGGGAAGCTTCTCGGCAAGCGACTCGTCGCCCTGGATGCCCCACATCTGGAAGGGCTCGCGCACGGCCAGGAAGGGATCCTCGTAGCCCAGGCGTTCGGCCACGGCAGCGACCTCCTTGGGGTCGCGGATGCGGCCGGGGACGATAGTGTCGACGAGCGTGGTGCAGACGGTGCAGTCGTTGGCCATCCACTGCGCAAACTCGTCCTCCCAGCCCCAGTCGCTCACGTACTGGTTCATGATGCGCAGCAGCTCCTCGCCATTATGGTCGATGAGCTCGCAGGCGAGCACGATGACGCCCGGCTTGCCGGCGGCCCAGCGGGTGTGGAGCACCTGGGCAAGCTTGGCGGGGAAGCTCGCGGGCGGCATGTCGTCGGCCTTGCAAGACGGATCGTAGGCAATGCCGGCCTCGGTGGTGTTGGAGACGATAATCTCCAAATCGTCGGAGACGGCGACCTCCATCATGGCGCGGTAGTCGTCCTCGCGATACGGATTGAGGCAGCGGCTGCAGGCGCTGATCACACGAGACTCGTCGACCGTGTTGCCGTTCTCCTTGCCGCGCACCAGCACGGTGTACAGGTCGTCCTGGGCATTGATGCCATCGGCAAAGCCAAAGGCGCCACTGATGGGCTGCACCATGACAACCTTGCCGTTCCAGCCGCTTGCCTCGTTGCCCATGTCAAAGAAGCGGTCGACAAAGGCGCGCAGGAAATTGCCCTCGCCAAACTGCAAAACCTTCTCGGGCGCGTCCTTGGGCAGCAGGTAGCCCTTGTAGCCGATCTTCTCGAGCGTCTCGTAGCTGATGTTCTCCATCTATGTCTCTCCTTAGATAGCCGTTAGCGTGCAGGCAAAACGGGGGCGCCGCGTGTGGCAACGGCGCTCCCGAGTTCGGTGTGATTCGATGCGGGTTTAGGCCTCGACGGTATCCAGGTCAAAGCCAAAGTAGCGGACCGCGTTGTTGTAGCTGATGTCGCGCACGATGGCTCCCAGCAGCTCCATGTCGGCCGGATACTTGCCCTGCTCGACCCACTCGCCGATCACGCCGCACAGCACGCGACGGAAGTACTCGTGACGCGGGTAGGACAGGAAGGAGCGGGAATCGGTAAGCATGCCCACAAAGTTGCCCAGCACGCCCTCGTTAGCCAGAGCCGTGAGCTGCTCGCGCATACCGATCTCGTTGTCGTTGAACCACCAGGCAGAGCCGTTCTGGATCTTACCGGCGGTCGGAGCCTCCTGGAAGCAGCCCATCACGGTATCGATCATGGTGTTGTCGATGGGGTTCAGGCTGTACAGAATGGTCTTGGGCAGACCCGTGGCCTCCTGGATGGAGTTGAGGAAATCGGCCAGCTGGTCGGACGGCGTGTAGTTGGAGATGCAGTCGTAGCCGGTATCGGGACCGAGCTTGGCGAACATAGCGCGGTTGTTGTCACGCTTGCAGCCAAAGTGCAGCTGCATGGCCCAGCCAAGGCGGACATACTCGCCGGCGACGAACTGCATAAAGGCCGTCTTGTACTTGAGGACCTCGTCCTCGGTAAGCGGCTCGGCGGCAAGGCCCTTGGCAAAGATGGCCTCGATCTCGTCGGCGGTAGCCGGAGCGTACATAACGTAGTCGAGCGCGTGGTCGGAAGCGCGGCAGCCCAGCTCATGGGCGACGTCGTAGCGCTTGGAGATGGCGGCCTTCATGCCCTCGAAGTCGCTGATCTCAATGCCGGCAACCTCGGAGAGATGCTTGCAGTAGTCGGCGAACTCCTGGCCACGCTCGATGCGCAGGGCGGCATCGGGGCGCATGGCGGGAACGACCTGAACGTCAAAACTGTCGTCGGCGGCAATCTTCTTGTGCCACTCAAAGCTGTCGGCGGGGTCGTCGGTAGTGCAAATCATGCGGACGTTGGACTGCTTGATGAGGTTGCGGCAGGTAAAGCTGGCCTCGGCGAGCTTGGCGTTGGCAAGGTCCCAGACCTCCTGAGCGGTTTTGCCGTTCAGGACGCCCTCGTAGCCAAAGTAACGCTTAAGCTCCAGGTGGCTCCACTCAAAGACGGGGTTGCCCACGCAACGGCCCAGGGTCTCGGCCCACTTCTGAAACTTCTCGCGAGCAGGGGCATCGCCGGTAATGAAGCGCTCGTCGACGCCGTTGGCACGCATCAGGCGCCACTTGTAGTGGTCACCGCCCAGCCAAACCTCGGTGATGTTCTCAAAACGCTTGTCGTCCCAGATCTCCTTGGGAGAAATGTGGCAGTGGTAGTCGACGATGGGCATGCCCTCGGCAAAGTTGTGGAACAGCTCCTCGCCGGTCTTGGTGCTCAGCAGGAAATCCTGATCGTCCATGAAGTTTTTCATCAAACAACCCCTTTGTTGGCGGAGCGGGCGCACGATGCGCTCGTTATCCTCTAGGTGAACGTTCACTATACTAATTCATTGCGACTTAAAAGGTGAACGTTCACCTAACCACCATGGGGTGAACGGTCGATTTTGTCCGTTCAACGGTTGTTGGAGCCGTGACACGCATGCATTGCGGATGGACTAACGTCCCCGAACACCGAACCTGGGCGTTTTTGCTCAGGTGGGTCATGTCTCGGCGTACATTTTTGGGAATATTCAGCATCGGGGCGTACTGCGCACCGTCCTCGACGCCCTATTTGATGCGCATATCGCGCCCGATCGGCATAAAAAAGTGCCTCCGATGGCGATTTACGCCATCGGAGGCACTTAAAACAGTCGTTCTGAGCCTCTTTCGGAACACGCCATTGCTGAATACTCCAAAAAATGCACGTCGCAAGAGGGGGTACCTGACCAAACGGCTAAATTCCCGCAAGCTCGGGTGGCGCGCGCAGACGTGGTGTAAGAGCGTCCCGAGGTCCGTCGCTGCAAGTC
>CALJDJ010000038.1 GCA_938023705.1 uncultured Collinsella sp. | reverse complement strand
GCGTCGTAGCCCTCGTCGGCGACCTTGTCGGCGAGCGCGGTCATCTTCTTGCCGGCCTCGTAGACGTTCTTGCCGTCCTCGACGTAGCCCTCCTGGCTAAAGTGCATGATCTCGATCTTCTCGGTTTCCTTCATTGCTTTTCCTTTCTGTCTTGCACGCGAATCTATACATCGCGTTTCTTTTCGATACCAATTATAGACATACACCTAACGTGTTTTTAATACCACTTTTCAATCTGCCCCAATCCTCGGTGAACGGTCGAAATTCTCTGGTGAGTGGTATTAAATTAGAATTTGATGTATAGCTAACGCCCCTGGCGTCTCCCTTGTGTGACAAAGAACAGCGTTCCTACCAGCGCAATAATGGTCGATGCCCCAAACAATACCGTCTGGACGCCCAAAGCCTCCGCCAAAAACGGAGCCGCCAGCAGCGGCACCACGCCGGCGCTCATCAGGCCAAAACGCACAAAGCCGGTAATGCGCCCCAGGTATTTGATGTCTGCGCGCTCCTGAATCAAGATCATTTGCAGCGGCTCCAGGAACCCCCAGGCCAGACCGTTAATCGCCTGACCGATAATCGCGACCCCCAGCATATCGGTGCCCACGTACACCATGGACCCAATGCCCACGGCCATGAGCGCGCCGAGTAACAATCGTAGGTTGACATGGCGAGCAGAAAGCTTGGTCAGGATGAACGCGCCCACCGAGGAAGTGAGGCCCACGACCGAGGACAGCCAGCCCAGCCAGACGATATCCACGTTGAGCACATCACGGTAGAACAACGACTCCAGCGAATCGAACGCGCCGAACGCAAAGAAACCCAAAAAGCCCGAGATAAAGATGAGGCGCAGGTCGTGGTCGCGAAACGTAAGTCGCGCACCCTCGGCCATGCCGCCCAGAATACCGCCCTTCGGCTTCTCCCCTTTTGCGGGAGCAACACACTCGTGACAGCCCAAGGAGAGCACAGCCGCGACACCCATCATGCCCGCCATGAGCAGATAGACCGATTGCGTGGCAAAACAGCTCACGATGGCACCACCGAGCAGCGGGCCAGCGGTATAGGCGATATTGCTGTAAAACACCATGAGACCGTTCACGCGGGTACGGCCCTCGGTGGTCGACTCTAGGTATCCCGGAAACGCATGCGTGCAGGTGTTGATAAAACCGCCCGCAAGTCCCAAGACACACGCGGCAAACACAAGCCCGGGGACAGACAACGGCGCCAACCCCACGCCAAGCGAAAGCACCGCCGTAATCACGCACGTCACAAACGACGTCCGACGCGGTCCAAAGCGATCGATGACCGAGCCCGACACCATATTGCCCACCGACGTCATAAGATTGCGCACGAGCGTAATGGCAGCAACCAAAAAGGCCGTGCCAGCCAGATCATACGTGGCCGCACCGATAAGCCCCAAAAAGTAGACCGCGTTGTTGGCGCACCACTGCAGGGACTCAATAAGAATCAGCCTGACCTCTGCCGGCGTCAGGCGCATTGCTTCGCGATCCTTCGCGAACATACGAACTCCTTCTATACAAAAAGGGGATGGAGGGCATAGGCCTGCTCCATCCCCTTTCCAGGTTGCAACGAAAATCTATGCAGCCGGGCCCTTACGCCAGCACGCCGAAGAACGCGCCGACGATGCCCACGACCATGGTGGCCACGATCAGCGCCATGGGGTTGATCTTCTTGGACAGCAGCCAGTAGTACAGCCAGAAGGCGAGCATGCCGAGCATGCCGGGCATGATGCCGTCCAGGATGTCCTGGAGGGTCTGGGCGTCCTCGCCCGAGCCGATGGCCACCGGGATGCTGGCCCAGAACATGTCCTTGCACATGGCGCCCACGACCATGACGCCCACGATGCCGACGCAGGTCATGATCTTCTGCATGAGGCCGGTCCTCTGGGCCTCGTCCAGGAAGCCCACGCCCAGCTCGTAGCCCTTGACGGCGCCCCAGACGCGCAGCGCGAAGCCGGGGACGTTGTAGATGAGCAGGAAGGCGATGGGGCCGAAGGGGTTGCCGGCCTGGCACAGGCTGATGCCCACCGCGGCGGCGACCACGCGCAGCGTCGACAGGAAGATGGAGTCGCCGATGCCGGACAGCGGGCCCATGAGGGCGGCCTTGACGTCGTTGACGCTCTCGGGCTCGATCTCGCCGCGGGCGACCTTCTCCTCCATGGCCATCGCGATGCCGCCGACGAACGGGGCGAACTGGACGGTGATGTTGAAGAACGCGCAGTGGCGGTGCAGGGCCTCGGCGTAGTCGTCGGGGCGGCCGGCGTAGATCTTCTTGAGCATGTTGGCGACCATCAGGCAGAAGGCGATGTTCATCTGCTTGTAGTAGGTCCAGGAGAACTCCATGCCCAGGGCGCCGGTGTTGAGGGCGCTCCTGACGAGGTCGGAGCGCGTGATCTTGTTCTCGGGACTAGAAGTCATCGTCCTCATCCCCTTCCGCGGAGAGCTGGGGCTGGGCTCCGCCCAGGCCGAGCAGGTCGAACTTGTCGATGCCGATGATGATGGCGATCAGGGCGACGCCCAGGACGGGCACGTTGGCGTAGGAGCACAGCAGGAAGCCCAGGAAGTAGAAGGGCACGAGCTGCTTGGTGAGCACCAGGCGGCCGAGCATGGCGAAGCCCATGGCCGGCAGGATGTTGGCGGCAACGCCGCAACCGTCGATGATGAAGGGCGGGATGAAGTCGAGCAGACCCTGAATGGCGTCGGAACCCAGATAGAAGGCGCCGCCGCACAGCAGGAAGTACTCAACGCAACCCCAAATTCCAATTCCCCAATGAACGGCGTAGATGCCTTTGAGGTTTCCCTTGAGGGCGAACTTGTCTGCCATATCGACAAACACAGGGAACAAAGCATTGGTAATGTTGCCGATCGTCAGCGAAAGGACGGCGATGGGCATGGCGAGCGCGATGGCCGTCTCGGTACCCTGACCGAGCTGAATGGCAAACGCGCAGGCGAGCACGCCGCCGACGGTTTCGTTGGGCGGTACGTAGGCGCCGATGGAGATCGAGCCCATGAACAGCAGCTCCAGGCTGGCGCCAACGGCAAGGCCGGTCTGCAGGTCCCCCAGCACCAGGCCCACGAGCGGGCACAGGACGATGGGGCGGAACGCGTAGAGGGTGCCGAGCTGGTAGTCGAGACATCCAAACGCTCCGACTAAGCCGACGAGGATTGCTTGGACAAGCATAATTCCTCCCAATAAGGAATCTCGAACCGTCGCCACTCCCGTCGCGCGCGTTGTTGATATCAATTCCGGGAGTTCGATTACACGGCTCGAAGCGTACCTGGTGTGCTGCTAACACCCATGCCAGGTACAAATGATTTGATACCAATTATAGGTATGCAGGTCCTTACTATTTAATACCACTCGCTCAGCGGGGTGTTTTTTACCGTAAACGGCAAACGTATCCCATCAGGCATGTTCCTTGTTTCGATGGCGGACAAGCGCCACCAGAAAGCCATCGCCAAAGGCATCGGATGCCAAGTTGGCCACAATCACCAAAACGATAATCGACGCACCCAAAAACTCGTTCCAGCGAAAGACCTCGCCAAAGAGGAGCGCCGACCAGCAGGGAGCGAGCACGACCTCGCTCATGCAGACCAAGTTGGCCGCAAACGCGTTGGTGCGCGCAATCCCCTTAGCATACAGCACGCTCGCAAGGCCGCTGCAAAAAAGGCCATGCACCAGCATGAGCCCCCACTCAAATGGTCTCACGGAGTCTAGGGCGCCGGCAAAATAGACGATCGGCAGCATCGAGATACCGCAGGAGATGAGCGAGGACACCATGGGCGACGCATCGGGGCGAGAGTTCAAAAAGAAACACAGCCCAAAGGTGGCGCCCGAAATGACGGCAAGCAGGTTGCCGAGCATGCCCTCGACACTCAAATCACCTAAAAAGAAAAGACCCATACCCGTAAAAGCAACCACCACG
Organism: uncultured Collinsella sp.; assembly: GCA_938023705.1. GTDB lineage: Bacteria > Actinomycetota > Coriobacteriia > Coriobacteriales > Coriobacteriaceae > Collinsella. Next base: position 7,387 of record CALJDJ010000038.1, on the reverse strand, counting down.
GAGGCAATCTTCGCAGGCGAGGGCAACGTGTGTGTTGCGAGCGATTGATATACGATAACGAAAATCATCGAGGTATACTGCAAAACGATTGCGTTGCCGACCGTCGTGAGCTGGTTGGCAAAGTTAAACGTGGTGCCCGTCACGAAGTTGCAGACGGCCACAAGGACAATAAGACGGCTGACGCGGAGGACAGGCCTGCCGACGAGCAGAATAAAGAGCGCCATAAATATTGCCGTGACGGCACCGATCAATAGAGCTGACTGCGAATTGGCGTGAACGAGGATGCCGATAAAGCTCCACAAGAGCGCCGTGCCAAATAGATACATCGCCCCGCTCACGCCATTATCGGGTGGATTGTCAGATTGAATCACGAAGCACCTCCAGCTAGCTTTCGATAATAAAAAACGGCGACCACAACGGGTCGCCGTTTCCCTTGGGGGCAGATAATAGGCCGGGCCCTTACGCCAGCACGCCGAAGAACGCGCCGACGATGCCCACGACCATGGTGGCCACGATCAGCGCCATGGGGTTGATCTTCTTGGACAGCAGCCAGTAGTACAGCCAGAAGGCGAGCATGCCGAGCATGCCGGGCATGATGCCGTCCAGGATGTCCTGGAGGGTCTGGGCGTCCTCGCCCGAGCCGATGGCCACCGGGATGCTGGCCCAGAACATGTCCTTGCACATGGCGCCCACGACCATGACGCCCACGATGCCGACGCAGGTCATGATCTTCTGCATGAGGCCGGTCCTCTGGGCCTCGTCCAGGAAGCCCACGCCCAGCTCGTAGCCCTTGACGGCGCCCCAGACGCGCAGCGCGAAGCCGGGGACGTTGTAGATGAGCAGGAAGGCGATGGGGCCGAAGGGGTTGCCGGCCTGGCACAGGCTGATGCCCACCGCGGCGGCGACCACGCGCAGCGTCGACAGGAAGATGGAGTCGCCGATGCCGGACAGCGGGCCCATGAGGGCGGCCTTGACGTCGTTGACGCTCTCGGGCTCGATCTCGCCGCGGGCGACCTTCTCCTCCATGGCCATCGCGATGCCGCCGACGAACGGGGCGAACTGGACGGTGATGTTGAAGAACGCGCAGTGGCGGTGCAGGGCCTCGGCGTAGTCGTCGGGGCGGCCGGCGTAGATCTTCTTGAGCATGTTGGCGACCATCAGGCAGAAGGCGATGTTCATCTGCTTGTAGTAGGTCCAGGAGAACTCCATGCCCAGGGCGCCGGTGTTGAGGGCGCTCCTGACGAGGTCGGAGCGCGTGATCTTGTTCTCGGGACTAGAAGTCATCGTCCTCATCCCCTTCCGCGGAGAGCTGGGGCTGGGCTCCGCCCAGGCCGAGCAGGTCGAACTTGTCGATGCCGATGATGATGGCGATCAGGGCGACGCCCAGGACGGGCACGTTGGCGTAGGAGCACAGCAGGAAGCCCAGGAAGTAGAAGGGCACGAGCTGCTTGGTGAGCACCAGGCGGCCGAGCATGGCGAAGCCCATGGCCGGCAGGATGTTGGCGGCAACGCCAAAGCCGGCAAGGACAAAGGGCGGGATGAAGTCGAGCATGCCCTGGATGGCGTCAGCGCCCAGATAGAACGACAGCGAGCACAGCAGGAACGCCATGATGACACCGGTGGAACCGATCAGGAAGTGCATCGCATAGACACCCTTAAGGTTGCCCTGGCCGGAGAAGACATCAGCGCGGTCAACCAGGATCGGCAGGGCGGCGTTGAGGATGTTCTTGATGGCAAGGCACAGCGTGGCGATGGGCATGGCAAGCGCGATGGCTGCCTCGGTGCTCTGGCCCAGCTGGATAGCGAAGGCACAGGCAAGCACGCCGCCGATCGTCTCATCAGGCGGCACGTAGGCGCCGATGGAGATCGAGCCCATGAACAGCAGCTCCAGGCTCGCACCGATCGCGAGACCAGACTGCAGGTCCCCCAGGACCAGGCCCACGAGCGGGCACAGGACGATGGGACGGAACGCATAGAGCGTACCGAGCTGGTAGTCGAACTTACCAAATGCGGCGATAAGTCCGATGAGGATTGCTTGGGTAAGCATACATCCCCCTTTCCATATAGGACACTACGAAGAGCTCAGACTCTTCGAATTTAAACGCCTAGAGCACGCTGGCGCAGTCAACCTTGGGGTCATCGGCCAGGGGTCGAATCTCGACCTCAACGCCACGATCCAGCATCTCGCGCACATCGGCTTCCTCGGCCGCGGTCAGGAAGATCTGACGAGAGACCTGACGAGCGTCGGGACGCTTCTCGTCCTTGGGCTTGGTGTTGCCCAGGTTGACCGACTTGATCTGCGGGCAGCCCTCAACAAGCTGCTTTGCCTCAGCGATAGTGGCGACGCAGATGATCATCTTGTACTTGTCGGTCACGCCCGAGTTGATAGCTTCGATTGCATGCGCCATATCTTTGATGACGAGCTTGCAGCCGGCAGGCTTGCCCATCTTGAGCGTCGTCTTCCACACCGGATCGTTGGCGACCTTATCGCCCACGCAAAAAATGCAGTTGGAGCCAAGGCCCTGAACCCAGGAAACTGCGACCTGGCCATGAAGCAGGCGATGGTCAACGCGAAGTAGCTGAATCATAATGTGACCCCCCAAAGGTCTTGCGCCGTCTTACGGCATGTCAATAGGTGCTGCGGATTAGAACTCTTCTTCCTCGTCGTCATCGACCAACAGGTCGTTGACAAACTTCACGCGCGTATCGTCCGCAGCGACGATGGCGCGAATCGTCTCCTCAACCGGCGCCGACTCGTCAGAGAACAGCAGCTGGATGAGCAAAGGAAGGTTCATGTTGGTAACGAGGTACGTGCGGGGACGCGTCTGGACGATCTTGGTGAACTCATTGTTGACGCTGCCACCAAAGAGGTCGGTGCAGACAACGACATCATCGTCGGCAGACATGCCCGCCAGCAGTTTTTGGGCCTCCTCGGCCACGTCCATGCGGTCATCGACGAACATCGAAAGATCGTGGACGTTGTCGCGAGCACCCGAGAGCAGCTCGACGCTCTCCTTGATGCCGGTAGCGAAGTGCGCATGGCTGGCGATGATGTACTGTCTCATTCTGTGTTCCTCTCAATAGCCCGGCACGTTCCCGCACCCGTTTTCTTTAGTAGTCGAACTGGTGATAGTAGCGACGATACTTGAGGTTGTGCTTGGTGACCGTCTCGTAGTAGCGAGCCAGGCGGTCGGTCACGAGCACCGTCAGAATCCACGGAGACACGATGACGCGGAACTCGTCGTCAAGGCCCGGGATCGCGAACTCGGCGGTGTCGATGATGTTGATGTCGGTGTCGCCGGTCACGCCGCGGGTCAGGAACGCGCGGACGCGCTCGTCGAGCTTGCGGTTCTCGTCCTCGCCCATGAACAGGAACACGGGGACGCCCGGCTCCACGAGCTCGAGGGTGCCGTGGAAGAAGTCGGCCGAGGTGATGTAGCGGGTGCGCTTCCACTGCATCTCCTCGAGGATGCACATCGAGAACAGGATCGTCTCGCCCCACAGGGCGCCGGAGCCGATGAACATGGTGTAGGGGGCCAGGGCGTACTTCTTGGCGAGCTCCTCGGCGCGCGGCTCGAAGCTCTTGCGGATGTCGACCAGGTGGGTCCAAACGTCCTTGGTCTGCTCGATGAACTTATCGAACTGCGGGAAGCAGCCGCGGCGGTTGAGCAGGCGCAGGCCGAAGCAGTCGGCGAGGTAGTAGCCCATCTCGCAGCCGCCGTTACCATGATCGGAAGCCATCTTGACGCAATTCTCGGCGCCGACAGCCTGGCCGATGAGACCCTCGGGCTTGGTCATGGCGTAGACACGAATGCCCTTTTCCTTCATCTTCTTGACGGCCTCGAGGACCTCGGGGGTGGTGCCGGACTCGGAGGCGGTGAGCACGACGGACTTCTCGGTCATGCGCTTGTGGCCGGAGACGTTCCACTCGGCGGCGTGGATCAGGTAGACCTCGAGGTCGCGGTCGCCGAACTTGTTCATGAGGTACTCGAGCTGCATGAGCTCGTCCCAGGTGCCGCCGACGCCCATCAGGAACACGGCGTCGTAGCCCTCGTCGGCGACCTTGTCGGCGAGCGCGGTCATCTTCTTGCCGGTCTCGTAGAGCGCCTTGCCGTCCTCTAGGTAGCCCTCCTGGTCGAAATGCATGATCTCGATCTTCTCGGTTTCCTTCATTTGTCTCTCCTTTCTGGGGTTGTCTCCACATCCCCCATGCCAACGGGCATCAAAACCCGCTTACATTCCGTAACACTCAGCCGCTTTGGCCTTAAGCGCATTGACTGACTCTTCGTAGCCCTCTGCCTTGACCTCCATTTGCTTGGAGACAGCATCGAGATACGGGTGCACGTCCCATGACTTCAGACGCTCGGCGATTATGGCCGCAATCGTCTGGAAGAACACAAGATTGGGAATTGCGCTGAGCAGCGGAGCCACCTGAGGCACCGCAACCTCGTGAGCCCTACCCCTGGGATGGGCCGTGAGCAGCACCGTTTTTGCCGTAACGTTCGACAGCGCATCGGCGATATTCGCAAGACGCTCCGACCCCTGCGGATCGTCGACGATAAACACCAGATAACCCGGAACGATCTGCATCTCGGGACCGTGGACGAACTCCTCGCCCTCGTGATGCATGGCAGGAATCTTGATGGTCTCGCTCAGCTTGAGGGCCGCCTCTTCGGCAACGCCATAGTTGGGGCCGTTGCCGACGACCATGGCGGGCATGTGCTCAGAAAGCTCGAGCATGCGGTCTTGGACATATGCCTCGGCGGTCTTGCACATCACGGCATTGGCATGGATAGCCTCGCGCAGGTCGTCTAAACGCTGGGCAACGCCCTTGGCGTCAATCGTTCCGCGCGCCTGACCGCCGTAAATACCAAAGAGTATCAGGTACTCAACGAGCACTTCGACGCCCAGAGTCACAAAGTCCACCGACTCGACGCCCACACCGTAGTCAAGAACGATATCAGTGTGCTCCTTGATGGGCGCCTCGACGTTTGCCGTGAGCGCAACTGCTGCCATATCGTGTGCACGCATGTAATCGAGCGCTGCAATCGTATTGGTCGAATAGCCACTCTGCGAGACGGCGATGTTGAGCGCATGCTGCGGATAGGTGTGTTCAAAATCGACGAAGGCCTCGGGCGTCACAACGGACACCTGCATCTGCAGCGCATCTTGCAGGTAATCTCGGGCGCAATCGGCGGCATGGCGCGACGAACCCGAAGCAACGATGCGTAGCGCGTCAAAAGAACCGGACTGGATAATATCAACGAGCTGCGCTACCAGCTCAGACGAACGCTCGAGGTTCGCTCCCATACGCACATGGGCAAGCTGAACGTAATCGAGCATCTTCATCGTCTCACCTCGTAACAAATCATTAGTATTTGATACCAATCACAGTTACAGGTTACGGCTTTTTGATACCTCTTTGTCGATTAATTTATCCCCATCGGCGAACGGTCGATTTTGAGCCATGTAAGGTTGTATATGTAGTCTGCTCAACGAATCAAAATTCCGTCAGCTTTTCAGCCCGTTATGCAAAAAAACCAGCTAGTACGTATAGGTATATCCACCCGCATCGCCGCGGTTAAACGACTTGACGTACTCGATCGCCTGGCCGCTCGCATCGAAGCTCACGCACTCCAGCGTCAAGGCAAGATCGCCCTGCTCCAGTCCAAGCAGGCCGGCATCTCGCGCGCCCAGCGCTTCGATATCGAGCTTTTCCTGTGCCATGACCGGCTTTCGGCCCAACATCTCATAGGTCTCGTACAAACTGAAGACCGACACGTCAATATCTTCGATTGTGGGAAACAGCAGGCACGGGATGAACGCCGTCTCAATCGATACGGGATCGCCGTTGACGCAGTTCAAACGCCGAATCGAATACAGCAAATCGTCCTCGGCAATGCCAAACAGGTTGGCATAATATGGGCCCGCATAACGCTTGGAACGCGCGAGGATACGGACGGACGGCTCGCCGCCCGAAGCACGAACCGATTCGCGAAAGCCTCCTGTTCGCTCGTACGCAACGGGCACTTTCTGTGCCACAAACGCGCCCTTTCCGCGGACGCGTCGAATCTGCCCACGCCGAACCAGCTCATCGACAGCACTTCGGATGGTCAAGCGTGTCGTACCGAATTCCTCGGCGAGGTCTTTTTCGGACGGAATCATGGAACCCGTGGGATATATACCGCGCTCGATACGCTCCTCGATGCGGCGTCGAATGCGCATATAAACCGGGGTGGCATCTACTGTTTCAGCCATTGTTCACCTGCCACGCTCCTCATGCCGTTCTTTTCGCCGTTATCGGCAAAGCGGAACTTTGTGGGCAAAATCACCGATTTGCAATGCTCCACAAAACGCATGTCCTTATCAAATTCGATCGTGCTCTCATAGAACACCGGCGTTTCCTCTTCTTGTTGGAGCAGCTCGGCCTCTTCGGCGTTCAAACGCGAGATGGAGATATGCTCACGTCCATGCTCAACACGCACGCCACCTTCTTTGAGCAAGACATCGTAAAGGCTCTCGCACTCAAAATCGTGCTCGGGAAGCGATGGGCACAGGGACAGGTTAACGTGAGCCGTCTCGATTGACGCCGGCTCGCCCTCAATAAGTCGAACGCGCTGCATGCGGAGCAAAGGAGCGCCTATAGCCACCCCAAGCTTGTCGGCAAGCGTCTTATCCGCCTCGATGGTCTCGGTGGAAACCAGACGAGAAGAGGGATGCAGGCCGGCAGTCCGCACGGCATCGGAAAAGTTATACGTTTCCTGGAAGATGTTCAGCGGCTTAGGAGGACACACATACGTACCCGATCCGCGACGGCTCTCGAGCGTTCCGCACGAGATGAGCCGCGTGATACCGGCACGCAACGCCGTACGCGAAACGCCGATCTCTTCGCACAGCACGCGCTCGGCCGGCAGGCGATCGCCGCCGGCAAGCTGATGGTGCTGGATATACCATAGAATTCCCTCAACAGCACGATCTTTAGGGGGAATTGCATAAGATTCGCCTGCCATTGCACAGACTCCTCATTCAGAAACGTATGCCGCCAAAATTAGACCAGCCCTCCCATGGCATCAAATTCGGCCTTGATCTTCTCGGCGACATTCCGATACGACTTATATAGGCTTGAATCGCGTTTGACTTCGTCGGTCATAACGGGAATCTCTAATTTGGAAACCTCGTCTTTTCCCGTCTGAACCGCCACAACAACGCCCATACCAAGACACATATTACGCTTGGCAGCGTTCATTTTTGCCGCCTTAGCGGGATTTGCCAGAATACGCTGGGCAAATTCCTGTTTAGAGACCGTTTCATCGGCCTCCGGATCGCCCGCCTCGGCCACTTCGCACTGCAACACGTCCGCATAGTCAAAAATCTTCGGCTCCCCCCC
>CALJDJ010000037.1 GCA_938023705.1 uncultured Collinsella sp. | reverse complement strand
TGGGGGAAGGGGTGGGGAAAGGTGTTGAAAAATGGGGCGGTTCCCCATATTATTGATGACGTCGACAGGCGGGGTGGTTCCCCGCGTACGTGCCATCTGAGTAACCGAGGGGAGGGCGCACATGGGAATGACTGGTGCATACGAGCGCAATCTCGATGCAAAAGGTCGTCTGTCCCTGCCTGCACCCCTTCGCGAGGAGCTTGGAGAGCACGTTCGCGTGTTCAAAGCCCTGGATGTCGATGCTCTGTACGTGTTCTCTGCCGAGGCCTTCGATAAGTGGGTCGAAGGACTCTTCGCGGGTCGTGAGGGCCACGAGGGTTTTAACCCGCGTGACATTAACGACCAGAAGCTCATGAGGGCGATCAACAAGCGCACTACGTCGATGGATGTGGACAGCGCCGGTCGTATCGGTCTTTCCGAGTCTCTCCGCAAGCAGGCGAACCTCGACCGCGAGGTCACGGTTGTGGGCAACTACGACCACCTTGAGGTTTGGGATCGCGCCGCGGCCGATGAGGACGATGACGATGAGGCCCTGCTGGACCTCTTCTTCTCGTAAGGGCAAGGCACGGGTAACGGATGGAGCGTGGAATCTTGACACAAGAATATCGGCATGAACCTGTCATGCTCGGCGAAGTGCTTGAGTCGCTGCGGCTAAAGAGCGGCTCCGTTGTCTGCGATTGCACCCTTGGCGGTGCCGGCCATTCGGTAAAGATGGCCGCACAGGTGGGGGAGACGGGCCTTTTGCTCGGCGTCGATCAGGACGACATGGCCCTCGAGGCCGCTGGCGCCCGTCTGGACCGCGAGGTTCCCGGCGTTCCGCACCAGCTGCTGAAGGGCAACTTCGGCGACTTGGACGAGCTGCTTTGCTCGGCCGAGGTGCCCGGGGTCGATGGCTTCCTGTTCGATTTGGGCGTTTCGTCACCGCAACTCGATATCCCTGGCAGGGGCTTTTCGTATAACGAGGACGCCCCATTGGACATGCGGATGGATCCGGGCAATAACACTTTAAACGCAGCTGAGGTCATCAACACCTATAACGAACACGACCTCGCCCGGATTCTACGCGTCTACGGCGAAGAGAAGTTCGCCTCGCAGATCGCGCGCGAGATCGTGCGCCGCCGCGAGCAAGAACCGATCGAAACCACCGGCCAATTTGTCGAGATCATCAAGGCGGGTATCCCGGCTGCCGCTCGTCGGCATGGCGGACACCCGGCCAAGAAAAGTTTCCAGGCCATTCGCATCGAGGTCAATCACGAACTCGATGTGCTCGAACGAGGGCTTGATGCCGCCACCAGGTGGCTCAACCCGGGCGGACGTATCTGCGTCATCTCGTATCACTCGCTCGAGGACCGTATCGTAAAGAACCACTTTAAGGAGATGAGCCAGGGGTGCACGTGTCCGCCGGAGATTCCGGTGTGCGTGTGCGGCAACGTGCCGATACTCAAGGTCATCACCCGCAAACCCCTGGTTGCCCAGCCTGATGAGGTTGAGCGCAACCCTCGGGCGAGATCAGCCAAAATCCGCGTGGCGCAGCGTCTGTAGGCGCGACCGCGCGATATTGGACCTCCCGCTCGCACCATAAACGAAGCTTAAACACACTACCAACGTACTCGGGATGGGAGGCGGCATATCATGGGCTACAACACTTCAAGCGCAGCACTCGCCTATGATATGAACGCCATGCCCGCCTATCGTGAGACGCCGCAGGCCCCCGTTGCTCCCCGTGAGCAGCGCACGCCGCGCTTTGATGTCTACACGGGCGCGGGCCGTCAGGCAAACCAGGCGGTAAGCCCGGTTTTCATGAGCGTTCTTAAAACGTTTTGCATCATTGCGGCTATCTTCATGACGATCGGCGTCGCCCGCGTGGCGCTCGCCGGCGTTACGGCCCAGGTGCTCAACAGCAACGCCGAGCTTACCAACACGCTCGAAAAGGCGACCGATGAGAGCTCCGACCTGGAGGTCATGCATTCGGTCTATGGCGCCGACACGCGCATTCGCGACCTTGCGGGCGCTTATGGCATGGTGGAGCCCAGCGAGAGCGTTACACTTGACTTTACGCAGGATGCAGCCGCGGGCGCCAACGCGACCGCGACCGCTCAATAGCAAGACGGTAGCTGAGTATGACAAATGACTATCGCCGCGGTTCCGATGGGGGCCGCGGTTCTGGACGTCCCTCGTCGCGGGGGCGTTCTGGTTATCAAGGAACGGGTCGGCAATCTTACAACGCCGGGCAGTCCCGTGGCAACGACCCGGCGTCGCGACTTTGCGGCTCGGGCGGCCCCCAAGTGCATAACACCAGGTCGCGCAAGAGTTCGTCGACCGAATGGCTCACAGGCACGCCTCTGCCTCGCCGCAAAGCCGTCATGGGCTTCATTGGGCTTGGCTTGGGCTTGGGCGTCTTTCGCCTTGCCGACTATCAAATTGTCGAAGCCGATAAACTGCGCGAGCGTGCCGATGCGCGCCGACTGCTTGCGCAGACCCTCTATGCCAAACGCGGTACCATCTACGACCGCAACGGTAACGTGCTGGCGTCGTCGGTCGAATGTCGCAACATCGCCGTGAACCCGCAGCTTGTCGAGGATGTTGACAAGACGGTGTCGGCGCTGGTCAAGGCAACTGGAATCGATAAAAAGCCCTGCCGCAAGCTCGTTGAGTCCGATGGAACCTGGGTGTATATCAAGCGCCAGGTGGACGAAGACGATGCTGCGGCGCTGGAGAAGAAGAACCTGCCCGGCGTGCTTTTTGAGCAGGCTATGAAGCGCGTATATCCATACGGCAATCTGGCATCGCAGGTGCTGGGTGTAGTGAATGTAGACAACGACGGCTTGACGGGTCTCGAAAAGCAATACAACAAGCTTCTGACCGGTACGAACGGTTCTCTCGTACGCGAACGCGCGAGGGACGGCAGCTATATCGCGGGCGGTGCCTATAAAAAGGTGGCTGCGGTCGACGGCGTTGATATCGTGACGACGCTCGACGTCAATATCCAGCGTGCGGCCGAGGATGCCCTGGCAGAGGCTGTCGAGAAGACTAAGGCCAAGAACGGCTCGGCTTTGGTCACCGACCCCACGACCGGTGAAATTCTCGCTGCTTGCTCGTACCCGACTTACGACCAGACCGATCTGGAAAACGCCAAGACCGAGGATATGAACCTGCGCCTGGTCACCGACGCCTACGAGCCCGGCTCGGTCTTTAAGACGCTCGTGGCGGGCGCCGGCTTCGACTTGGGTGTCGTGCGGTCGAGTACGTCGTTTGAGGTGCCGGCGAGCATCAAGGTGGGCGACGATACCGTCACCGATGCCGACAAGCGCGACTATGCCATGACCATGGATGTGCGCGAGATGATGCGCCGTTCGTCCAACGTAGGCTTTGTCCTGGTGGGGCGCAAGATCGGTGCCGACGACTTTGCCGCCTATGTGGACAAGTGGGGCATCGGTCACAGCTCTGGTGTCGATTTTCCGGGCGAGAGCCTGGGCATCGTCAAGGAGCGTGACCAGTATGACGGCGCCACGCTGGGCTCGATGAGCTTTGGACAGGCGCTGTCTGTCTCGCCGATTGAGATCGCACGTGCCGTGGGCGGCATCGCCAACGGCGGCGTGATGATGACCCCGCACTTCTATAAGTCCAGCAAAGGTGACGAGAAGGACTGGGGCGAAGGCGAGCGCGCGATTTCGGAGGATGCCGCATCCCAGGTGACATCGTGCATGCAGACGGTCGTGTCGGAGGGAACGGGCGTTGGCGGCGCGGTTGACGGCTATGACGTGGCGGGCAAGACCGGTACGGCCGAACGTGCCGACGAGAACGGCGGCTACCTCAAGGAGAACTACATGTCGTCCTTTATGGGCTTTGCACCGGCACAATCGCCCAAGGTGCTGTGCTATATCACGCTCGACGGAACGCCGAGCGGCTCGGATGCCGCTGCGGTTCCGTTCCAGTTCATTATGGCCAACGCGCTCGACGTGCTGGGTATCCCGCACACGAAGTAGGGGGTTACAATCTTTGGGGCGTTGTTTGTTGTCCCATATGAGGGGTGTTCACATGCCCTGCACCACGCATACGCGGCGCTGGGATACAATACGCCGATAGCATTATTAGGTTTACAGGGGAGCTGCAATGATAGAGATCGCCGTCAACAACCTCGCGGCCGCAACAGGGGCCCGAACCGTGACGGGAGAAGCCGATCGGGTATGCCGCGGGTGCGTTATCGACTCGCGCCAGGTCGAGGAAGGGACGATTTTCGTCGCCTTTCCCGGTGAAAACGTCGACGGCAATGATTTTGCTTCCCGTGCCGTCCAGTCGGGTGCCGGCGCCGTTGTGATGACGCGTGAGCCCGAGGCCGAGCTGGTCTCGCTGGCGCAGGACAAGGGCTGTGCCATCTTGCTGACCGATGATCCCGAGGAGTTTCTGCTGCGTTTGGCGCATGCGTATCGCCTGGAGCTTGGCTGCCTGGTCGTTGGCATTACCGGTTCCATCGGCAAGACGACGACCAAGGACGTGCTCGCCGCTGTGCTCGCCAAGCGCTATCGTGTCTGGGCCACCAAGGGCAATTTCAATAACCTGATCGGCATGCCGCTCACGGTGCTTTCCGCTCCGGCCGATACCGAGGTTCTGGTGCTCGAGATGGGCATGAACCATTTCCACGAGATCGAGCGCCTGTCTCTGTCTGCCAATCCCAACCTTGCCATCGTGAGCAAGATCGGCACCTCTCATATCGGCATTTTGGGCAGCCGCGAGAACATCGCCCGCGCTAAGGCCGAGATTGTACAGGGCATGTGCGCCGCCGGCGACTATTTACCGCTGCTGGTTTTGGGCGGCGAGGACGACTTTACGCCGTTCATTCGCGACACGTTCGCCCAACCTGCTGGTATCGACGTGATGCTGGCCGGCGTCTCGGACGATGATGAGGTCCGTGCCCGCGACGTTCGCGTTGATGACGAAGGCCGTCCGGTCTTTACGCTCGATTTTGGCCAGGGTGAGACGATCGATACCATGCTTGCCATCCCCGGCGTGCAGTCCGTTCCTAATGCCGTTAAGGCCGCCGCGGTTGCCTATCGCCTGGGCGTGACGCCCGAGCAGATCGATGCTGCCTTTAGGGGTCTCACGATCACCGGACACCGCCAGGAGATCAAGCGCGCCAAGAGCGGTGCACGCGTCATCGATGACTCCTATAACGCCAGTGCCGAATCCATGGCTGCTGGCCTCGATCTGCTGTGCTCGCTTTCGTGCACGGGGTCTCGCATGGCGATCCTGGGCGAGATGGGCGAGATGGGCGATGAAGCTCCTCGCATGCATGAGCTCGTGGGCGCCTATGCCGCCGCCAAGAAGCTCGACATGCTGGCGTGCGTGGGTGGTGAGCTGGCCCAGCTTATGGCCGATGCCGCACGCATGATGGGCATGGACGAGGACCGCATCCAGGTGTTCTCCGATTATCAGCAGGTGCTCGACCGCATGGGCGGCGCGCTTGAAAAACATGATGTTGTACTGGTCAAGGGTTCCCGCTTTGTTGAGCTCGACCGCTTTGTGGAAGGTGTGTGCTAGCCCATGTTCGGCAATCCCTCGTATCCAACGTATCAGGCTTTTTTGGGGCTTGGCATCGCCGCAGCCATTGCGCTGCTGCTCATGCCGTGGTGGATCAAGCTGCTCAAGGTCGAGGGTATCGGCCAGCAGGTTCGTGCCGACGGCCCCAAGCGTCATTTGGTTAAGCAGGGAACGCCCACCATGGGTGGCGTTGTCATCCTCGTCGCGATCTCGCTGACCTGCCTGCTGATGGGCAAGCTCACCACCGAGCTCGTACTCGTACTGCTCGCCACGCTGGCGACCGGCGTGCTGGGCCTGATCGACGACCTGACCTCCGTTACGCATGGGCGCTCGCTCGGTCTGACGCCTCATGCCAAGATGATCGGCCTAACCATTATCTGTGTCACCTTTACGGTACTTGCCGTCAACTGGTGCGGCGTCGCCCCCGAGATTCGTTTTCCCGGTGGGTTGACGATCGACCTTGGCGTGCTTTCGACCACCATCTGCGGCTATTCGTTCCCGTGGCTCTATATTGTCTTTTGCTGGCTGATGATTGCCGGTCTTTCTAATGCCGTGAACCTGACCGATGGCCTTGACGGTCTTGCTGGCGGCACCTCCATGATCGCCATGCTCGCCATGGCTGCCATGGCGTTTTTGCACGGAGACGTGAACCTGTCCATCTTCTGTACCGCGTGTGCCGGTGCCTGCTTGGGCTTTCTGTGGTTCAACTGCTATCCGGCGAGCATCTTTATGGGCGATACCGGCTCGCTTGCTCTGGGCGCCGCGTTTGCCTGCACGTCCATCATGACCAACACCGAGGTCGTCTCCCTCATCATCGGCGGCCTGTTTATCGTTGAGACCCTGTCGGTCATGATTCAGGTTGTCTACTTCCATTTTACGCACAAGCGCGTCTTCCTTATGGCGCCCATCCATCATCATTTCGAAAAGAAGGGCTGGGCCGAGACCAAGGTCGTCATCCGTTTTTGGATTATCGCTGCGGCCTTTGGTGCCGTTGGCCTTGCTCTGTTCTTCCAGTTGGGATAGTGGTCTTTCATGCCTCTTGCTGATGTCTTTAGCCTGCTCGTTTTGGGTCAGGGCAAATCCGGTCTCGATGTCGCCCGCTGGGCGCTGGCACATCCCGAGCGCGTAAGCACCGTTACCGTGTATGGCGGCGGCACCTCTGAGCCCAATGACGCCACGCGTGCGCTCGAGCCTGCTGGTGCGTCGTTTGTCTATGGGACCGAACAGGTCGAGGGCGCCTATGACGTATGCGTGACGTGCCCGGGCATCTCGGAGTTCTCGGGCTTCTTTAAGGCCGGGCGCGAACATGCCGCTCAGATTATGGGTGAGCCAGAGTTTGCCTATCGCCTGTCGCCCGATAACTGGATTGCCATCACGGGCACCAACGGTAAGACGACCACCACGTCGCTGACTGATTATCTGCTCAAGGCTGCCGGCGAGGCCAGCGTAGCTGTCGGCAACATCGGTGAGCCGCCTATCAACGAGATTGACGGCCGAGCCCACAACGAGTGGTTTGTGGCTGAGCTCTCGAGCTATCAGATTGCTACGACCACCGAGCTCCACCCTCGCGTGGCGGTGCTGCTTAACATCACTCCCGACCACTTGGGTTGGCATAAGAGCCATAAGAACTATGCGCTTGCCAAGATCAAACTGTTTGACAATATGGTCGATGACGATCTGGTGGTTGTCGACGTCGAAGACGCCGGCATTCACGAGTTCGATGAGTACATCTATACGCCGGGTCGCCGCATCTGCAAGGTCGCTTTTGACGAGCCCGAGGGTGCAGACGCCGCCTTTGTGCGCGACGGCAAAATGGTCGTGCGCCTGAAGGGCGTCGAGACTCAGCTTGTCGCCACGTCCGAGCTCAAGATCTCGGGCCATCACAATGTCATCAATGCCTTATGTGCCGCCACGGCTGCTCTGGCCGTCGGTGCCGATGTCGATGGTGTCCGCCGCGGTCTGGCCTCGTTCCAGCCGCTCGAGCATCGCGTGGAGCCGTGCGGCGAGATTGACGGTGTGCGCTACGTCAACGATTCCAAGGCGACCAACACCGACGCGGTCGAGAAGGCACTGACGGCATTTCCCGATGACGACGTGATCTTGCTGCTCGGCGGCCACGATAAGGGCACGCCGCTCACGGACTTCGCGCGCGTTGTTATGGATAACGTGCGCTCGGTCGTCTGCTTTGGCGATGCGCGCGAGCGCTTCACCGCCGCTATGGACGAGGCCGATGTCGATGGCGATGTGGATATCGCCCAGGCGGATGACCTACGCGATGCCGTGGACGTTGCCCGTTCGCTGTCGAGCCGTGGCGACGTGATCTTACTTTCTCCTGCCTGCTCTTCGTTCGATGAGTTCTCGGGCTATGAGGAGCGCGGCCGCGTGTTTAAGGACTATGTGGCCCAGCTTGCCGCTGCAGCGAAATCGCAAATGGAATAGGGGTTGCCGGTGAGAGAGGAGAGCCCCCGACAAGGTATGAGGAGGCCCGACTCGGACCGTGCTTCCTCGCGGCGTAGCACACCGCGTTCCGGTCGCGGCGGGCAGTCGTTTAGCGAACGCTATATTGCCGGCGTTCCCGCCCGCATCATGCGCCCCCGTCTGATATTCATGGCCTGTCTGTTTATCTTGGTGTGTTTTGGCCTGCTGATGGTGTACTCGGCGTCTTCGGTCGAGGCGCTGCACGAGAATGGCTCAGCGACGTTTTTTCTGGGTCGACAGGCTGCGTTTGCCGTGGTCGGTGTTCTGGCGCTGATTGCCATCGTGCGCGTTTTGCCGGACAGCTGGTTTGGGGAGGATGTGCTCAGGATCTTCCTCATAGGCATGATAGGGCTACTGTTTCTGGTGTTCTTGGTGGGCAGCGGCAGCCGTGGCGCCACCCGCTGGCTCAACATCGCCGGCATTCAGTTCCAGCCTTCCGAGTTTTTAAAGCCATTTGCCATTGCGTATTCGGCCATCATGCTTGATCGCTTCTTTTCGCCCGGTGGCAACATCAACGAATTCCTTCGCAAGATGGGCATCTACCTGGGCATTTCGCTCTTTCTGATCTTTATCCAGCCCGATTTCGGTACCGTCCTGATCATCCTGTTGACCCTCATGTGCATGGCGTTGTTTGCGGGTCTCGACCCCAGATTTATCATCGGCGTGATAATCTTCGGCATTCTCGTGATCGTGATTGCGCTTGTTGCAGAGCCGTACCGTATGGTGCGTATTCAGGTTGCCTTGAACCCTTGGGCCGACGAGTATGGTGACGGCTATCAGGCCACGCTTGCCATCATGGCCTTTGCCTCGGGCGGTCTGTTCGGCCGTGGCATCGGCAACTCAACCATGAAGTACTCGTATCTGCCCGAGGCGCACAATGACTACATCCTGGCCATCATTGGCGAGGAAGTCGGTTTTGTCGGAACCGTCCTGTTCTTCTTGGTGTTTGCGATGCTGATCTACTCGGCGTTTCGCATTGCCGAGCAGGCGACCGATCGTCGGGGCGCGCTCATGGCGTCTGGCTCCGCGGTCATTCTCGCGGTGCAGTTTTTGATCAATGCGCTGGGCATCCTCAACGTGTTTCCCATGACGGGCAAACCGTTGCCGTTTATTAGCTATGGCGGTTCGTCGATTATTGTGTCGCTTATGCTTGCCGGTCTGATCCTACGCGTTTCGTACGAGAGCGCCCGTCGCGATGAGTACGACCGTCGCCGCGAGAGCTTTGCCGTTATGGATGAGAGTACCGCCGGCGTGCCCCACGTGCGCGGCGAGCGGTCTTCGCGTAACGGCTTTACCGTTCTGGATGGCTCTGCGACCGAGCCGGCAGCTCGTCCGCGTCAGCGAACGGCGCCGCAAGGTCGTCCGCAGCGCCCAACTCCTCGCAATGCGGGCGGCGGATATAATCGAATCGATTTGAACTCGGACCCGTCGGCGCGTTTGCGCACCGACGACCAGGGACCGCGTGTACGAAGGGACTACCATGACCGATAAGATGACCGTTGCTATTGCAGCCGGCGGCACGGCAGGGCATATCAACCCCGCGCTCGCCTTGGCCGAAGAGCTGCATGACCGTGGCCACCACGTTGTGTTCGTGGGCCAGTCGCGCAAGCTCGAGGGTCGTTTGGTCCCCGAGGCTGGGTTTGATTTTGTGCCCATTACGGTCACGGGCTTCGACCGCTCCCGTCCTTGGACGGCGCTGACCTCGCTGTGGCGTGTCAATAAGGCCAAGCGTGCGCTCGCCAATCATTTCTCAAAGGTCGGCAAGCCCGATGCCGCCATCGGTTTTGGTGCCTATGTCGAGGTTCCGCTGCTGGGGTGGTGCAAGGGCGCAGGCGTTCCGTATCTGCTGCATGAGCAGAACTCTGTTCCGGGCCTGGCCAACAAGATGATGAACTCCCACGCCGCTCGCGTGTGCATCTCGGTGCCGGCAGCGCGCTCGGTCTTTGAGCGCGAAGGTGACCCTGACCACGTGCTCATGACCGGCAACCCCGTACGTCGCTCGGTGATCGAGGGCGATCGCGCTCGCGGCCGCAAGGCACTTGGCGTTCCCGAGGACGCTACGCTGCTGCTCGTCTTTGGCGGTTCACTCGGCGCCCAGCACCTCAACGAGCGCGTGGCTTCGCTCAAAAACGAGCTGCTTTCGCGCAAGAACCTCTATGTGTTGCATTCGACGGGTGCCGACGGCTTTGAGGAGACCGAGCGCGCTTTGGCGCTGACGCTCGAGGAGGCGAAGCGTTACCGCGTCCAGCCTTACATCGACAACATGGGCGACATGCTGGCTGCTGCCGATTTGGTGCTATCGCGTTCGGGAGCATCGAGCGTGGCCGAGATCGCTGCGCTCGCCATGCCTTCGGTGCTCGTGCCGTACCCGCATGCGACGGCCGACCACCAAACCACCAATGCCCGTTATCTGGTCGACGCCGGGGCCGGCGTGCTCTGCGCCGATGCCGATATCGACGGTTCTGCCTTTGCCGATGAGCTGCTGCACCTGGTCGATGACGCGGCGGCGCGCGACGCCATGCGTCAGGCGGCGCGTGGTCTGGCTCAGGATAGAGCCGCCGCTCTTCTGGCGGATGCAGTAGAGGGTTTGCGTTAGTTAGACGGGATATCTTCGGTCGCCCTCGCGCTGATGCGGTAGGTGCGGTACAGTTAACGGGTTACAGGCAGTGTTTACGCAAGGAGTACACGAGCACATGGCTGATTCCCAGACTGCAACCTCCGCGCCCGAGTTTAAGAGCGCCCACTTTATCGGTATCGGCGGCGCCGGCATGAGCGGCATCGCCCTCGTTCTGCACGAGCGCGGTTATGCCGTTACCGGCTCCGACCTTAAGACGTCACGTTATATCCGCCAGCTTACCCGCGCTGGTGTGAAGGTGCATGTGGGCCATGAGGCCGCCACGATCGACGAGGTCAAGCCCGACGTGGTTGTTGTCTCCACCGCTATTCCGGAGTCCAACCCTGAACTCGTGCGCGCTCGCGAGCTTGGTATTCCCGTGTGGCCCCGTGCCAAGATGCTCTCTGCTTTGGGTCACGGCTACACCACCGTCGCTGTTGCCGGCACGCATGGCAAGACCACCACGTCTTCGATGTGTGCCACCATGCTCGACCGCATGGGTCTGGATCCGAGCTTCCTGATCGGTGGCATCGTCGAGGGCTATGACACGAACGGCAAGAACGGCTCGGGCGACTACTTTGTCGCCGAGGCCGACGAGTCCGACAGCTCCTTCCTGTTCCTGAACCCCAACGTAGTCATTGTGACCAACGTCGAGGCCGACCACCTCGATCACTACTCGGGTATCGAGGAGATCGAGGCAACTTTCGCCAAATTCATGAGCCTGGTGGGCGAGGACGGCACCGTCATCGTCTGCGGTGAGGACCCGCATCTGGTCGAGCTCGCCAAGTCGACGGGCCGTCACGTGCTTTCCTACGGCTTTGCCGAGAGCAACGACATCGTCTGCATGCACCCGGATGTCAAGGGCATCCAGAGTGACTTTATCGTTCGCTTTGAGGACGGCACTGAGCGCGCTGTGGAGATCAAGAGCAATCCCGGTCGCCACAACATGCTCAACGCCACGGCGGTGCTCACCGTCGCCCATGTCCTGGGCCTTGACATCGACGCCGCCGCCAAGGCGCTCTCGAGCTTTGAGGGCGTCCGCCGTCGCTTTACCCACGTGGGCGATATCGATGGCATCACCGTGGTCGATGATTACGGCCATCACCCCACCGAGATCAAGGCGACGCTTGCTGCCGCTTCGTCGCTGGGTTACAAGCACGTCGACGTCGTGTTCCAGCCGCACCGCTATTCGCGCCTGCAGGCCCTGTGCGAGGACTTTGCCGATGCATTTGCCAATGCCGATAAACTGCTGCTGATTGATGTGTTCTCGGCTGGCGAGATGCCCATTCCGGGTGTCACCTCTAAGATGCTCGCCGATACCGTGCGCGCCAAGCATCCTGGCAAGGAGGTCGTGTACTGCTCCAGCCGTCTTGAGCTCAATCAGGAGCTCGAGCAGATGGTGGGCGAGGGCGACCTGCTGCTCACCATGGGTGCCGGCGACGTTACGACCGTCGGTCCCGAGTTCATTGAGTATCTGACTGCCAAGAAAGACGCTTAAGTCTAATGGGTCTGTTTAACGCCGTCATGGCGCTCTCGGGCATGATCGACACGGATGTGATCGAGGACGAGCGCCTTGCGCGTCATACGAGCTATCGTATCGGCGGCAAGGCCGACCTCTTTGTGACGTGCCATAGCTATCATGCCCTCCGCCGCGCCGTGGCGGTGCTCGATCGCGAGCAGGTGCCGTGGGTCATCATCGGCAAGGGCTCCAATCTGCTGGTTGCCGATGGCGGTTATCGCGGTGCCGTCATTTCGCTCGGACGTGAGTTCCAGCGCACGGTTGTTGCCGATGACGGTTGTACGCTGACGGTCGGTGCGGGCGTGATGTTTGCGCGCCTGGTCAACGATGCCCTGTCGCGTAGCCTCTCGGGCCTTGAGTTTGCCGTTGGCATTCCTGGTTCGGTCGGCGGTGCGATATCTATGAATGCCGGCACGCGGACCGAGTGGATTGGCTCGCTGGTTGAGGATGTCGTAACGTTTGACCCGGCATCCGGTATCAAGCATTATGCGGGGTCCGAGATCTCTTGGGGCTACCGCGAATGTAGCCTTCCCCGCAATGAGATCATCCTCGAGTGCGTGCTCAAGCTTAAACCGGCGCCCAAGGCCGACATTCGCGAGCGCATGGAGCGATACCTTACAAGGCGCAAGCGTACGCAGCCCATGGGTCGCGCATCCTGCGGGTCTGTCTTTCGCAACCCGCCCGATGCGAGTGTGGGCAAGCTTATCGAGGATTGTGGATTAAAGGGTTTTTCGATTGGCGGCGCGGAAGTTTCGCCCGTTCACGCTAATTTTATCGTTAATAACGGAACTGCCTCGGCCGATGACGTTGCCGCGGTTATCAGACATGTGCACGGAAAGGTGAGGGAGGCGTATGGCATCGAGCTCAGACCGGAAGTTAAATTCCTCGGCTTCTAGAGCATCGAAACCCACCTTCCGCCGCGCCGGAGGGCGTTCCGGCGCGCCTGCCAAACCTCAACGCAATACCGTCGCGCACTCTAAGTCTGTCAGGCATGCTCGACAGACCAGTCGTCCGGTCGTCGGCTCGCAGCTCGGTAATCGTCCGGCCGCAAAAAAGTCCTCGCGTCCCTCGGTGACGTCAAAGCCTGTTATGGGCGCCAAGCCTGCCCGTCCCATGGCAGCTCCCAAGCCCTCGACGGGAACTAAAGCGGCGCGTCCAGGTCTCACGCTGGGCGCATCGAAACCGCGCTCGCTGACATCGGTGCCGGCTACCGCCAAGAAGCCTTCGAGTAAAAAAGGTTTCAACCCGTTATCTTCACTTGGAGCGATGGCAAATAAAACATCAGATGCCGCTTCTGTCGTTACAGGCAAAGGCAAAATCGTGGGCGGCGTTCTGGCCGTCTTGGCCGTGCTCGTCGTCGTTGCCATCGTGGTGATCAACTCTGGACTGTTTACTGCCACTGATATTCAGATTCAAGGCAGCGAGCATGTGACGAAGCACGATGCTATCCAGCTGATCGACTTGCCCGAGGGAACGTCGCTTTTTAACGTCGATCCCGACCAGATTACCGAGGATCTCAAGCAGAACCCGTGGGTTTCGGGCGTGGATGTCCAGCGCCAGTTTCCCCATACGCTTATCATCACGCCGACGGAGCGTAAAGTTATCGCCATTGCGTATATCAGCTCCGACGACCTTGCCTGGGCTATCGGAGACGATGACACCTGGATCGCCCCGCTGTCGACGTCGGTCGAAGTGGACGACCAGGGCAACGTCATCACGACAGGGCAGGGCTCAAATACCTTGACCGGAATCGATGCCGCGCTGGCGCTCGCCAAGCATTATGGCGCGGTGTTATTGACTGATGTCTCGGCGGATGTCGCTCCGGTTTCCGGCCAGGCGGTGAACTCCAAAGCCGTTAAGGCCGGCCTGGATTATGTGCGTGGTTTTTCGAGCGAGTTCTTGGGACAAGTCAAGGATATTTCCACGCCTTCGGTCGAAGCCATCTCGGCAAACCTCAATAACGGCATTGAGGTGTCGCTGGGCGATTCGGACGATATCGCCAAGAAGGAACGCGTAGTCACCAAGTTGCTTTCGCAGGTAGAGGGCGTAACGTATATCAATGTGCGCTCTCCGGGCAACTACACATTTAGGAATGCTCCGACCTCGTAGCGCTGGTTGATGCTTTGTTGAGGGGCCATACCACGCCGTTTATCTGGTTTGTTTGGTTTTCACGGTCAATTATTTGACTGATACGTTCATAATGTGCAAACATAATACGGTTTACCTTTGCATTTACTTTCAACCTGAAGGTTAATGTGCGCAGGGGTCGACCCATGCTATGGCTATAACCTTTGTTCGGAGGACCGACATGCACGAGACAGAGATCAACAACTACCTTGCCGTCATTAAGGTGGTCGGCGTCGGCGGCGGCGGTACCAACGCGGTCAATCGAATGATCGAAGAGGGCATCCGCGGCGTCGAGTTTGTTGCCATCAACACCGATGCTCAGGCACTCGCGATCTCTGATGCCGATATCAAGGTGCACATCGGCACCGACCTTACCCGCGGCCTGGGAGCCGGCGCCAATCCCGAGGTTGGCCGCAAGGCTGCCGATGAGTCCCGCGACGACATCGCCGAGGCGCTCGCTGGCGCCGACATGGTGTTTATCACCTGCGGCGAGGGCGGCGGCACCGGTACCGGCGCTGCTCCCATCGTTGCCGATATCGCGATGAACGAGGTCGGCGCACTGACCGTCGCCGTCGTGACCAAGCCCTTCACCTTCGAGGGCCGCAAGCGTAAGAAGAGCGCCGAGGAGGGCATCAAGACCCTCTCCGATTGCGTCGACACCATGATCGTCATTCCTAACGATAAGCTGCTCGACATCGCCGAGAAGAAGACCACCATGCTCGAGGCCTTCGCGATTGCCGATGGCGTCCTTTCCCAGGGCACCCAGGGCATCACCGACCTCATCACCGTCCCCGGTATCATCAACCTGGACTTCGCCGATGTTAAGACCATCATGAAGCAGGCCGGTACCGCCATGATGGGTATCGGTACCTCTTCTGGGGATACTCGTGCCGTCGACGCTGCCCAGCAGGCCATCTCCAGCCCGCTGCTCGAGAGCTCCATCGATGGTGCCACGCGCGTGCTGCTCTCCATCGCCGGTTCCAAGGACCTGGGCATCCAGGAGATCAGCGACGCCGCCGACGTTGTCGCCAACGCCGTCGACCCCGAGGCCAACATCATCTTCGGTACCGTTGTCGACGAGTCCCTGGGCGATCAGGTGCGTATCACCGTCATCGCTACGGGCTTCTCCGACTCCAACGTCAACCGTCAGGATGAGCTCTTTGCTGCTCAGCAGTCTCAGAGCAAGGCCGCTGCCTCCGCTGAGCCGCAGCGCACCGCCCCGGCTGCCAGCCCGGCTCAGGCCGCTCCGACCCGCAACGTCGGTGGTACCGAGCTGCCCAACTTTGGCAACGACCAGTTCGAGCTTCCCGACTTCCTGAAGCGCGGTAGCTTCTAGTTCGTTTTTCTCAACGACCTGCACGGGGTGTGTCCATTTGGATGCACCCCGTTTTGTTTCTCGTTTGTAAACGAAAGCCTCCAATCTCCTTACGTTCCCTTTACGTTTGGTCCCTACCGCTGCGGGTATCCTTTTAAGGAAGTATGACAGCCGTATAAACGCGGACTGCGCGGCGACGCCGCGGTACTTGTGTTATTAGGAGGCTTTAGTATGGCAGCACGTGCGGACAACGTTTCGCGTGTCGACCATGATGGAGTTATGTTGGTGGAGGGCGCGACATCCGATGTCCGCTTTGCCTTTACCGAGCGCACCGGTGGCGTTTCTGAAGATGCGTACTCCTCGCTCAACCTGGGCTCGCATGTAGGCGATGACCCCTTTGCTGTTCAAGAAAATCGTCGTCGAGCGCTCGAAGCTATGGGCGCCACTGAGTGCGAGCATAATCTGCTCGTGCCCAATCAGGTACATGGTGACCATATCGTTACGGTGACTTCGAACGGTGCCGACGATCTTGAGGCTGTTCGCGAGCAGATTGCCGAGGGCTGCGATGCCATCGTCTGTACGGCTCATGACGTGCCCGTGCTGCTCTGCTTTGCCGACTGCGTTCCCGTGGTGCTGGTGGCCCCTGGCGGATTTGCCGTGGTGCACTCCGGTTGGAAGGGCACGATTGCACGTATTTCTGCCAAGGCGTGCCAGGCGCTTTGCGATGCTGCCGGCTGCGATGCGAGCGACGTTTCCGCCTATATCGGCCCCCATATCTTGGCTGACGAATATGAGGTATCCCAGGAACTCATGGATCGCTTTGCCGTCGAGTTCTCTTGCATCGATGCGAGTGCCTCTCGCATGCTCGATCTTTCCGCTGCCATTTGTGAGGCGCTGGTAGATGCCGGTGTGGACGCGGATAATATCGTGGATACCCAGCTTTCGACTGTGCGCCAGAACGACCGCTTTTATTCCTACCGTAACGAGGACGGCACCTGTGGGCGCCATGCTGCGATCGGCGTGATGCTATGAGAAAGATCGTATCGGTCCTGAGCGCCGCTGTGCTTACGCTTACGCTGTGCGCCTGTTCTTCGGGATCTTCTAACTCTTCCATTACCGTGGCCGGCTCCACGACCTGCCTTCCTATCGCCGAAATTGCGGCAGAGGGCTTTAAGGAGGAGACCGGCATCGACGTGCTCGTTTCCGGTTTGGGCTCTTCCGCTGGCATCGAAGCCGTCAGCGCTGGCACGGCCGATATCGCCAGCTCCTCCCGTGGACTCAATGCCGACGAACAGGATCTGGGCCTGACTCCCATCGTCATTGCCCACGACGGTATCGCGGTCATCGTGAACGACGATAACCCGGTCGATAACCTCTCGACCGAGCAGCTCCGCGATATCTATGCCGGCAAGATTACTAATTGGAAAGAGGTCGGTGGCGAGGACCTGAAGATTCAGGTCATCAACCGAGACGAGGCATCCGGCACGCGTGAAGCATTCCGCACCATCGTGATGGACGGCACCCCGTTCGATCGCCGCTCGGCCGTTCTTTCGGGCACGGGCCAGGTGCGCGACGTGGTATCTCGTTCGCACGGTGCCATTGGCTACATTTCGCTGGGCTTCGTCGATAGCCTCAACGCCAAGACCTCGGTCAAGGCCGTCTCGGTCAATCATGTTGAGGCGTCCGAGAAGACGGTCGCGAGCGGCGGCTATCCCATCTCACGCGACCTTTACTTCTTTGTGAAGGGTGCGCCTTCGCAGCAGGCGCAGGATTACATCGACTATGTGACGTCCGAAAAGATGGACAAGCAGATTCGCGAGGCGGGCTTTATCCCCGTCACCAACGACGAGAAGGGGAGTGAATAGCATGGAAGCACAGGAAAACTCCCAGACTGAGCAGAATGGTCAGGCGCCCAAGAAGCGCGAGCTGGCGCTCGTATCGCGCAGCACCTATATCAAGGAGAAGGCGCTGCAGTGGATCTTCTTTGCCTGCGCGTTCTTGGCGGTTGTTACCGTCATCCTGATTTTTGTCTTTACCACGTACTCGGCGCTGCCCGTCTTTACCGACATCGGTCTGGCGGACTTCTTTAGCTTTACGTGGGCGCCCTCTGAGGGTCACTACGGCATCGTGTCGCTGCTTGCCGGCTCGGGTCTGGTGACCGTCGGCGCGCTCGCCATGGGTGTGCCCCTAGGCGTGGGCACGGCCGTGTATCTGGTCGAGATCGCCAGCAAGCGCGTGCGCAAGCTCATCAGCCCTGCCGTTGACCTGTTGGCCGGCATCCCTTCTATCATCTATGGCTTCTTTGGCATGATCATCATCCGCCCGTTTATCGCACAACTGACCGGCGGTCTTGGTTTTGGCGCGCTGACGGCGTGGTTCGTGCTCGCCATTATGATCGTGCCCACCATCACGACGCTTACCATCGATGCTCTCAATTCCATTCCCATGGGCATTCGCGAGGCATCGTATGCCATGGGCGCCACCAAGTGGCAGACTATCTATAAGGTCGTGTTACCTGCCGCCAAGCTGGGTATCGTGGATGCCATCGTGCTGGGTATGGGCCGTGCCATCGGCGAGACCATGGCCGTGCTCATGGTCGTGGGTAACGCCCCGGTTATTCCCGACAGCATTGCGAGCCCCATCTCGACGCTCACGAGCCAGATTGCGCTCGACATGAGCTATTCCTCGGGTCTGCATCGCTCGGCGCTGTTCGGCATGGGCGTGGTCCTGTTTATCATTTCCGCCACGCTGGTGGGCATCGTCCGCCTGGTTTCCAAGAAGAAGAGGGGGTAGGCTATGTCCGATTCCGTTGACACGACGGTCGATACGACCTCGTCGCGCGAGCGCATCAAGCGTGCCCTTTCCCACGGCAAGAAGGGCCGCATCAACAAGGACCTGTCCAACAAGATCATGCTTGGCGTGTTCCGTGCCGCGGCATATATCACCACGCTGGTGCTGGTCGCTATCATCGCCTACGTGGTCATCAACGGCCTGCCACACATCTCGCTCGACTTTATCTTCGGTTGGCCCCAGGGCGTCAACGCCGAGGGCGGTATTTGGCCCACGATCGTCTCGACCGTCTATGTGACGGCGCTCGCCATGCTTATCTGCACGCCGATCGCTGTGCTGGCAGCCGTCTATCTGGCCGAGTACGCCAAGCAGGGCAAGATCGTCGAGCTCATTCGCTACGCTGCTGACGCTTTGGCCTCGGTGCCCTCCATCGTTATGGGCCTGTTTGGCTACGCCTTGTTTGTCGAGGCCATGGGCCTGGGCCTTTCGATGGTCTCGGCCGCTCTGGCGCTCGCGCTCTTGATGCTTCCCATCGTCATGCGCACCACCGAAGAGGCCATTCGCGCCGTCCCGCGCTATATCCGTTGGGGCGCGTACGGCCTGGGCGCCACCAAGTGGCAGGTTGTCTCCAAGATTGTGCTTCCTTCTGCCTTTGGCCGTATTGCCACGGGCATTGTCCTTGCCATCGGCCGTGCCATTGGCGAGACCGCCGTGGTGCTCTACACCATGGGCCAGGCCATCAATCTACCTATCTCGCCGCTCGATTCCGGCCGCCCCATGACCGTTCACCTGTACCTGCTTGCCAACGACGGCATCAACATGAACGCAGCCTACGGCACCGCGCTCTTGCTGATGGTGATCATTCTGGCCTTCAACCTGTTTGCGCGCTTCCTGTCGCGCAAGCGTCGCTAGTTAAGGAGTCCCATGTCCGTTTATCAGTCCGCTCCCACGCTGGAGCAAGCGGCCATTACAGCCAAGGATTTCAACTTTTGGTACGGTGACTTTCATGCGCTGACGGGGCTTGACCTCAACATCGCCAAAAACGCCATCACCTCCTTCATTGGCCCTTCGGGCTGCGGCAAGTCGACGTTTTTGCGCTGCATCAACCGCATGAATGATCTGATCGAGGGTACGCGCGTCGCGGGCACCATGACGCTCGACGGCAATGATATCTATGCCGAGGGTGTCGACCCGGTCGACCTCCGTCGTCGTGTGGGCATGATCTTTCAGCAGCCCAACCCGTTTCCCAAATCCATCTACGAGAATGTCGCCTTTGGCCCTCGTCTGCAGGGCGTGACTAGCAAAAGCGACCTCGATGACATCGTGGAAGAATCGCTCAAACGCGCCAACCTCTGGAAAGAGGTATCCAATCAGCTCAACAAGGATGGTTTGGCGCTCTCGGGCGGCCAGCAGCAGCGTCTGTGCATCGCGCGCGTGCTTGCGGTGCAGCCCGATGTCCTTCTGATGGATGAGCCATGCTCCGCCATCGACCCCACGTCCGTCTCTAAGGTTGAGGATCTGATGGCCGAGCTGGCGCCCGAGATGACGATCATCATCGTCACGCATTCAATGCAGCAGGCAGCTCGTATCAGCGACTACACCGCATTCTTCTTGCAGGAAGTTGCCGGCGAGCCCGCCACGCTCATCGAGTATGGTCAAACCGACGCGATCTTCACAAGCCCGGTAGATTCGCGGACGGAAGACTATATCACCGGCCGCTTTGGCTGATCGGTGCGACTAGTCCCAATCCGATCGGACCTGGTCCGGTGCGTATTCACTGTGCGGGCGGCATGACCGCACCCAACTGATTGGAGTGAACCATGCGCAAACTGTTTTCCCGTCAGCTCATCGAGGCCCGTCACGAGATGCTGAGCATCTACGAGGCCGTCGATCTGGCCCTCCACGATGCCGTTAAGGCCTATGTGACCGACGACCGCAAGCTCGCCACCAAGACCAAGAAGCGCACGCTTTCGATTGACGCACGCTGCGCCAACCTGGAGGCCGTCTGCTACAACCTGATTGCCACGCAGTCACCGGTCGCCTCCGACTTCCGCCTGCTTCAGACGATCATCTACGTCGACTTTAACCTGCAACGCATGACCGATAAGGTCCGTCAGATCTGCCGTGCCACGCGTCATATGATCAAGGCCGACATCTCGCTGCCCAAGGAGCTTGTCGGCACGGTCGAGGCCGAGGCTGAGGCCGTCTACCAGGTGCTGGGCTCTTCGCTTTCTGCGCTCGTCACCAACGACATGTCCATCATCTGCAACTTGGCCGTCGAGGACGAGCCAGTGCACGCCGCCTACGAGAAGTTCTTCCGCACCTTTAACCGTATGGATACGGGCGACTTTATGGACGACGACAGCAACTATGACGACCTGCGCCGCGCCATCATGGTTTCGCGCTACCTCGATCGCATCGCCTCGATTTCCATCGATGCCGCCTGCCGCCTGACCTTCCTGCTGACTGGTCAGCGCATGAATGCCGGCGATATCGCCCGCACGGACGAGGACGAGCTCGAGAGCATGCGCGTGCCTTCGGGCGAGGGCGTCATCATGAGGCCCGCCGTCGATGCGCGCTACGTTGCCAAGGTGCCCGTTAACGAGGTCAGCGAGGGACTTCGCTACCTGCTCGATCATCTTGAGGACGAGGACGATGACGAGGACGACGAGGAGTAAGTAATCCCGTTCGTCGAAAGATTGTAAATACCTAAGTGAGCGCGGCCTTGCACATGCGGGGCCGCGCTCTTGCGTTAGCATGGGACTACTTGTTTGGCCGTCAGCGGAGGCGATTGGCAATGGATAACTATTTGGACTTGATGCGCGCTCGCCGCGAGCAGATTCTGGAACGTTTTTATGCGGCGCTCGATCGCGCAGGCCGTCCCCACGACGCCGCGAGCCTCATTGCCGTGTCCAAGACCGTTGGTGTCGATGAGACCGTTGCCGCCATCCAGGCGGGGTATCGCCATTTTGCCGAGAACCGCCCGCAGGAGCTGGTTCGCAAGCTCACGGGTCTGGCGGAGCATCCGGAGCTGCCCGAGGTGCGCTTCGATATGATCGGCAACCTGCAGACCAATAAGATCAATGCGGTGCTGGGCTCAGCCGAGCTGATTCACTCGGTGGGTTCGCTGCATCTGGCGCAGGCGATCTCGAGCCGTGCTGTCCGCAAGATTGAGGCAGGCGAGCTCGCCGGCCCCCAGCGTGTGCTCATTGAGGTCAATGTGAGTGGTGAGGAGTCGAAGGGAGGCTTTTCGCCCGATGAGATTCGCGCCGCCGCGGGTGAGCTTGCGGAACTTGAGGGAATTTGCGTGCAGGGGCTTATGACTATGGCGCCCCGGGGGAATAAGGATGTGGCACGCCGCACCTTTGCGGGGCTTCGTGAGCTGAGGGATGAGCTGGAGGCGGCGCATCCCGATTTGAACCTGCCTGAGCTTTCCTGCGGCATGAGCGAGGACTTTGAGCCTGCCCTTGAGGAGGGCTCTACGCTCGTTCGCCTGGGCAGGGTAGTATTTAGCCCGGAGTTTGCAGTAAAATAAGGCTCTGAAGTGCGCACTGATTATCGGGGCGCCTGCACTAAACCGCGAGAGGACACAACCATGGGCTTCCTTGACGAGATTAAAAATAAGATGCACCTGGGCGGCCAGCAGGGTTACGACCAGGGTTATGGCCAGGACGACGACTACGGCTACGATGACGGCTATGACGATAGTTATCAGGGCAACGGCTACAGCGGTGCTTCGGGCGAGGGCTTCTACACCCAAGACGAGCCGAGCAACGGCCTGCTTGGTCAGACGCGCCGCGGTGAAGCTGAGTCGGTTGCCGTGTATACGCGCTCCGGTCAGCTGGTCGGCGATGACTCTCGCCATGCCACAACGTATAACCCGCCTTCGCGCTCGCAGGACAGTGTTGCGAGCGGTTATCGTCCTGGTGCCTATGACACGCCGTCTAGCTACGCCGAGAACACCCGCGCCCGTGCCGCCGCTGCGCCCGCGCCTGCACCGAGCGATGCCTCGGCCTATGCGAGCAATATCATCAACGCCACACCGCAGCTGCCGGCCTATGTCCTGCGCCCCGAGAGCTATGACGACGTGGAGACCGTGGTGCGCCGCGTTCGCACCAAGCAGCCTGTCGCACTGATTTTTGTGGGCGTACGCACCGAAGTTGCCAAGCGCGTCTTGGACTTCTCTTACGGCTTTGCCTGCGGTCTGGGTGCCACGGTCAAGGAGGTGGGCGACCGCGTGTTCATGGTGCTGCCCGCCGGTTGCGAGGTCAAAGATTCCGATCTCAAGAAGCTTCGTGCGGACGGCTACCTTAAGTAAAGACAAGACGAGGAGATTCCCATCAACATCTACACTGTCGTCCAGCTGGTCAACACGCTGTTCAACTTCTATTCCACGCTCATTGTCGTCTACTGCTTTATGACGTGGATTCCCATGAAGCAGGGTGGTTTGCTTCAGGATATTGCCGCGGTGCTTGATAGCGTGTGCGGTCCGTGGCTCAACCTGTTCCGTCGTTTCATCCCGCCGATGGGCGGTATCGATTTTTCGCCGGTCGTTGCGATTATTGCGTTGCAGTTGGTGCAGAGGCTGGTTCTGCAGCTTCTTATAGGTATACTCGTGTAGAACTGACTTAGTAACTTACGTCGGGCGTGTAGCGCCGAGGCGATGAAAAAGGAGACTTGTTATGGCTATTACCCCTGCAGACATCCAGGCTCAGACTTTCTCTGAGGCCAAGCGTGGCTACGATCCTGCCGAGGTCGACGTCTTCTTGGAGACGCTGTCCTCTGAGGTTGACGCTATGCTCGCTAAGATCGTCGACCTTAAGGGTCGTCTGACTGCTACCGAGCAGCAGCTTGCCGATGCGCAGGCTCAGCTTGCCCAGGCTCAGGATGCCCCCGCCCAGGCCGTTCCTGCCGCCCCCGTGGCTGCTCCCGCCCCTGACTTCTCCGCTCAGGAGCGCCAGATTTCCGCTGCCCTGATCGCTGCCCAGCAGACCGCTGAGACCATCGTCAACGATGCCAATGAGAACGCTGAGCGTATTCGCAACGAGGCTGACGCCAAGGCCCGCGAGGTTATCCGCCAGGCTCTGACCGAAAAGCAGGCTGAGCTCGAGGAGATCGATCGTCTCAAGGCTTCTCGTGAGGAGTTCAAGGCCGAGTATCTCAAGCTCATTCAGCACTTCATGGACGATGCCCAGAACTCCTTCCCGGCCGACCTCATGGCCTCCACGCCGGTCGGTTCTGCCGCTTCTCCTGCGGTGACTGTTCCCGCCGAGCCGCTGCCCGTCGCTGACCCGGTTGTCCCCGTGGCCGATCCCTTCGCCCCGATCGACAACTTCGCTGCCGACGACCTGGACTAACATTCGGCCTACAATTTAGTGCCTAGAAAGGACCCGCAGCTTGCGGGTCCTTTTTTATGACTGTACCGGGGCGCGCAACATAAAAAACCGAGCCCTGCACATAGTGGCGCAGAACTCGGCGAACCGGTGAGCGGTCAAGGATAGGTTTTAGGGCATGTCCCAAAATCTACTTGAGGAGGAAGTCGGAGAGGGGAATGGTACGGGCCTCGCGATGCTCGGAATCGGCGATGTGGTCGGCAGGATATCCGCAGACGAGCATGTGATAGGGATAGACGCCCTCGGGCAGGTTGAACTGCTCCTGTGCCACCTCGGGCTTAAAATGGCATACCCAACACGTTCCCAGGCCCTGCTCGGTGGCCTCCATCATCATCTGATCGCACACTATGGACGTATCGATTTCACTGGAATTCATCTGGTCATACGGGCGCACCCAAGCATCATCGGTAACGCTGCAAATAAGGAAGACAAGCGGAGCTCCAAAGATAGACCCATCACGAGCAAACCGAGGCTGACAAGCAGCAGCCTTCTCCAACAGCTCAGGCGTATCCAGCACCATCACACGAGAAGGATGATTATTACAAGCAGAAGGAGCAATCCGCCCAGCCTCAACAACGGCATCCACCACAGCTTGCTCAACAGAACGATTCTCAAACTCGCGACAAGAATACCGAGACCGAGCCAGATCCAAATAAGACATACAAGCCCTCCAACAATTAAAAATCAAACAAACCCAAAGTAACCCAAACAGTACCCAAAGCAGCAATCAGCCAAACGCTCATCAAGGGCCAAGGTGTCCGAACGGGTACCATAGGTCCCTTCAGCCAAACCCCCATCGCGCTAAATCTATCAGCCAAAGTTCCCAATTGTGGTACGTAAGGCGAAGGGCCGGCCACGGTTTACTTTCGAACGACTCTGCAAAGCAGCCGGAGTGAGAAAGCAAACCGTGGCCGGCCCTTCGCCGCCGGGACACGTACCCCCAATTAACTGTTCTTCATGACAATCGAATCCACGACATCGGCCACATTCTCGCAGCAGTCGGCGCAGTACTCCAGGAAGGCGTACACGTCACGCCAAGCGATGACCTCGAGCGGGTCCTTGCCGTTAACGTGCAGGTTACGCATGGCGTTGATATAGAGCTCGTCGGCCTCGGACTC
Organism: uncultured Collinsella sp.; assembly: GCA_938023705.1. Taxonomy (GTDB): domain Bacteria; phylum Actinomycetota; class Coriobacteriia; order Coriobacteriales; family Coriobacteriaceae; genus Collinsella. The sequence continues at coordinate 13,764 of CALJDJ010000037.1, read as the reverse complement.
GATGGTGTTGATCTGGATGACGAGCTCGCGCAGCGTTTTGGACTTGCGGTAGTTAGGCAGCTCGACCATCAGGTCTTTCATGGCGCGGCAGGCGTCGGTCACCTTGTGGGCGATCACGATGGCATCGGGATGGATGCTCTGGATGTTGGTGAAGTAGACGCGCTGCACGACGCCCTCGATGCGGTCGAGCACGGTGTCGAGCGAGCAGCTCATCAGGTCCAGATCCTCGCGCTCAAGCGGGGTGATAAAGGCGGTGAGCAGGGCGTCCTCAAGCTCATGGTGCTTCTTGTCGGCCGCATGCTCGATCGCATGCATCTTGTCGAGCATATCGTGAATCTTTGCGGGATCGAAGTTCTCGAAAATCTTGGTAAGCAGCTCGGCGGCCTGGACGGCGAGGTCGGCGCAGGCGACGTAGTTGTCAAAGTAGAACGAATCGGGTTTCTTTGCCATGAGTGGGTCCTTTCGAGGCGAAGACGGGGGGGTGAGGTGTTACGGTCCGGATGGACGTTCGGTTTGATTAGATGAACATCATGAACAGCTTGGCCATGACAAAGCTGATGAGTCCGCAGGCGGGGAAGGTGAAGAACCAGGTGAACATCATGTCCTTGACGACGCCGAAGTTGATGGCCGAGAGGCGTTTGACGGCACCGACGCCCATGATGGCGCAGGTCTTGATGTGCGTGGAGGACACGGGGATGCCGGTAAGGGTGGCAAGCAGCAGGTTCGCGGCGCCCGCCAGGTCGGCGGAGAAGCCCTGGTACTTTTCGAGCTTGACCATGCTCTGGCCAACGGACTTGATGATGCGCTCGCCGCCCACGCTGGTGCCGATGCCCATGGTGGCCGAGCATAGCAGCATAATCCAGATGGGGATGCCGGCATCGCCGACGCTCGTCTGGCCGCTGGCAAAGGCCACGCCTAAAAAGAGCACGCCGATGAACTTCTGTCCATCCTGCGCGCCGTGCATAAAGCTCATGGCCGCAGCGCTCGCGATCTGAGCGTATTTAAAGAAGACATTGGCACGTCGCCTGTTGGCGGCGGCGAAAAGAATCGAGACGAGCTTGCACAGGACCCAGCCCATGACAAAGCCCAGACCGATGGAGAGCGCCAGGCCGTAGATGACCTTCATCCACTCGTGGACGTTGACGCTGCTCGCACCGCCGAGGGCGATGGCGGCACCGGTCAGGCCGGCGATAAGGCTGTGGCTTTGCGAGGTGGGGATGCCAAAACGCGACGCTGTGGCGCCGTAGACGACGATGGAGAACAGCGCCGCGCACAGACAGGCGAGCGCCATGGTGCTGTTTCCGCCAAAGTCGACAATATGGGAGATGGTGTTGGCGACGCTCGCGTTAAAGTGCGTCATGATGAGCACGCCCAAGAAGTTGAATGCGGCACTCATGAGAATGGCGGCGCGGGCGGGCATGCAACGCGTAGTGACGCAGGTCGCGATGGCGTTGGGTGCGTCGGTCCATCCATTGACGAAGATGGCGCCGAGCGCGAGGATCACGGTGACGGCAAGGACTGGGTTCGACACAAGTTGGCCGAGGAAGGTTGAGAACGTTACGTCCATATATGGGCTTTCTCGAAGTTTGCAGGCACGTTACAGAAACATGATAAATCGTATCACCTCCTGCGGGTTTCTTTACCGAGTTCTGATGGGAGCAGTGAATTTTTTGGCACTAAAATTGAATATAATCCCTGTTGACCGCGGGTGTTCTTTTTGCTAACACGCCATGCGGACACATGCGATCGCTCCGACACCCCAAAACCACAGCCTGTTCGCTTTACAACATGCAAACATGCGTTCGATAATAGGAGGCATGGAATATCGACAGACAGATGGCAAAACTCGGCGCGTGCACAAGCAGTATGTGGACGTCGTGGCTCGCATCCTCGCGGGCGGACAGGTCGTGCCGGTCACCGTCTGCTGGGTCGACGGTCGTTGCTTTACGATTGACGAGATTGTCTCGACCACTGGGTTTGGCCTGACGGTTCACGGCATTCGTACGGCAACCTATAAGGTGCGTTTTGGCGGGCACGCGACCGAGTTGTATCTGGAGGACCAGACGCGCGAGCGGGCGGACGGCTCGCAGGCACACGTGATGCGTTGGTGGGTTTGGGCGTTTGATCGTACGCTTGAGGGCGAGCGCCGCAGGTAAGAACGCGTGGCGTTCGGGTACAATGGCAGGAAACTTGTCAGCTACGGCGCCGTCGCGGTGCTTTTTGAAAGGACGAAATTATGAACGATATCCAGGGCTATCAGAACGGCCCCATCGAGACCGGCGCAAGCCGTGCCAAGGAGATGTCGCCGCGCGCGTACAACCTTGTCATGTCTGCTCTGATCTTTTTGGGCTTTTGCGCCATGGGCGCCGGCGCCTATTTTACGAGCACCATGTCGTTTGCGCGCATGATGATGAGCGGTGCCGCTTTGCCGCTGGTCTTTGGCTCATTTATTTTGACCATCGTCGGCATGGTCATGATGTCGGCTGCTGCCAGCAAACAGTCCGTGGGCCTGTCACTCGTGGGCTACGTGGCCTTTGCGAGCACCTTTGGTCTGACGGCGTCGTTTGGTCTTGCCAACTACGACCTGCCTACCATTAACACCGCCTTTATCGCCACGGCCGCCATCACCTTTGTCTTTGGCGCGCTGGGCGTGACCTTCCCCAAGTTCTTCCAGCGTGTGTATGGCATTGGTTTTGGCATCCTGCTTGCCACGATTCTGGTCGAGATCGTGCTGATGTTCATGGGCGTTTCGCAGTCCATTACCGACCTGATCGTGATTGTGGTGTTCGCCGGCTTCATCGGCTACGACACCTATGTGGCAACGACGGTGCCGCCCACGCTGCCCAACGCCGTGCTTATGGCATCCAACCTGTTCGTGGACATCATCAACGTGTTCCTGCGCATTCTGAACATCCTCGGCCGTCGCGATTAAAGCGCGGCATTGCGATGCTTCCTGCCGGACACGGTAAAACGATGCGAAAGGCGGTCCTTCGGGTCCGTCTTTTTTGTGCGCGGCGGGGTATCATGGATGGGAAAAGCCGATAGCGGCAGCGACAGGAAAGGTGGCCATGTATGGCAGACGTCGACAACAGGAACCGTAACCGCAGGTCCAACCGAGCGGGTCAGTCCAATCCCAAGCGCGAGGCGCGTGCGAAGGCCGCCGAGCGCCATGTGACGGCTGTGTCCGAGGCCTGCGCCAAGGACATCGAGCGTTCGCTTGCCGGCGTGCGCGAGTTCGATGGTATGCCTGCCGGTTTTGTCGCGGCGATGAGGGCCAAGGTCCAGAAGGCAGTGGCTGCTGAGGAGCAGGTTGCCGAGGAGTCTGAGGCCGCCGAGGTCGAGACCGCTGAGGTTGCGTCCGCCGAGACCGAGGCCGTGGCCGAGCCTGCGCCCGCAGAGGAGGCCGCGGAGACCGAGCCCGCGCCTGCCGCCGAGGAGCCCGCTCCGGTCCCGCCCGAGGTCACTGTGCTCGACGCCTCTGCCACGCAGGCCATTCTGGATAACGGCCGAGGCTACGCGCAGTTCTGCGACATGGCCGTACTCGCCTTTGCCTCGTTCACCAACCCGGGCGGTGGCTACATCCAGGGCTATCTGGGCCAGGAGGCCACGCTGTGCGCCGATTCGTATCTGTACAACGTTCTCGATAAGCAGCGTAAATGGTACGGCGAGAACCGTCGCCGCAACATCAACTGTGAGCTGTACCGCAACCGTGCGCTGGTGGTGCCCGCGGTGCGCTTCGACCGTAACCATGTGCACGCCTATGCCGACGTAATCGTCGCCGCTGCACCCAACGCCAAGCGTGCTCGCCAGGAGTACCGCGTGAGCGACGATGCCTTGCTTGACGCTCTGCGCGATCGCATCCGCTTTGTGCTTGCCATTTGCGACGAGCTGGGCCGCGAGAAACTCGTGCTGGGTGCTTGGGGCTGTGAGAACAACGGCTTTGACGCCGAGGCCGTGGCCGAGCTCTTCCGCAAGGAGCTCGCGTCGGGCGACTTCAAGGTCAAGCAGGTCTTCTTTGCCGTGCCTTCTACGCGCTGGGACCAGGACTTTGCCAAGTTCGAGCACGTGCTGGCAAAGTTCCCCGAGCGCAACGAAGAGTCCTATGCCCAGGTTGCCGCTCGCGCCGCAGCCGCTCGTGCCGCCGAGCAGGCCCAGGCAGCAGCCGAGGACGATGAGGACGAGGACGACTGGCGCAAGTACCTGTAAGTGGTGCGCGCGATTTGATATGCCAAGCCGACGGGAGGGATCGCCCCCGCCGGCTTTTTACAGAATGGGGAGCTCAAAATGAAAAACGTTCTGTGCTTTGGTGACAGCAACACCTATGGCTATGATCCGGCGGGTATGCGCGACGGCACCGCAGTGCGCTATGCGCAGGATGTGCGCTGGTGCGGTGTGGTGCAGCGTGACCTGGGTGAGGGTTGGCATGTGATTGAGGAAGGTCTAAATGGTCGCACGACGGTGCGCGACGATATGTGCCATCTGGACACCAACCTCAACGGCATTCGCGCGCTTCCGATGCTGCTCGAGGCCCATAAGCCGCTGGACGCCATTGTGATCATGCTGGGCACCAACGACTGTAAGACGGTCTTTAACGTGACAGCTTCCGATATCGCCCGTGGCGCCATGGCGCTGATTCGCGCCGTCCGCGCGTTTCCGTGGACCGACGCTGCGCCTTGCCCGCGCATCCTGTTGATGGCTCCTATCAAGATCAAGCCGCAGATCGCCGATGTATATATGACCGATTTTGACGAGCGTTCCGTCGAGGCATCTGAACATTTTGGCGAGTACTATGCGCACGTGGCCGAGCAGTTTGGCTGCGACTTTTTGAATGCCGCCGAGTTTGCCGAGCCGGGCGATATCGACTATCTGCATATGATGCCCGAAAGCCACGAGAGCTTGGGACATGCCGTGGCAGCCAAGCTCCAAGAGATGCTCGGTGAGTAGCACGGCCCCAAACCACCACAGAGTTCCCCTTGCGGGGGCTTGTTTCGTTTGTTTGTCTTGATCTGTAACAGTTCCAAGGCCGAAAACGGGCTAGATGTTACAGATTAAGATTATTTAGGTCGATATCGATTGTTTGTCTTGATCTGTAACATCTAGGGTCGATTTTGCCGAGTTACTGTTACAGATCGAGATGTTTGTGGGAGCCACCGCAAAGGTGCCTGTCCCCTTTGCGGCGGTTTTGGGCTGCGAATCTTAATATTGCCACATGTGGTTGACGGGGCCAGAGCCTTTGCCCATGTCAAAGCCGGCGGCGAGAGCGCCGGTTAGGTAGGCCTTGCCGGCGTTGACGGCATCGGCAAGATCCATGCCCTGGGCCAGCGCGCAGGCGATGGCGGACGAAAGCGTGCAGCCGGTGCCGTGTGTGTTGTCGGTCTCGATGCGCTTGTGGCGGAACCACGTGGTGAGCGGATCGCCCAGATGGTTGCCCTCGTCATCGAGTGGCGCGGGTTCGGCCAATACATCGTTGGCCTCGTTGACAAGATGCCCACCCTTAACGAGGGATGCGCAACCAAAGCGGCGGGTGAGGAGCATGGCAGCATTTTGCTGTGTGCGCTCGGAGTCGACCTCGTAGTCAAGCAGGGCCATGGCCTCGGGAATATTGGGCGTGATGACGGTTGCTAGTGGGAACAGGCGGCGGGTGAGCGCCTCGGCGGCATCTTCGGCAATCAGCCGTGCGCCCGAGGTGGCTACCATGACGGGGTCGACGACCACGTTTGTCGCGTTCCAGGCGCTCAGGCGGTCGGCGATAACCTCGATAATCTCGGCAGAGGAAACCATGCCGATCTTGACGGCGCTGGGGCGGATATCGTCAAATACGGCGTCGATCTGCGCAGCGACGATATCAGGGGAGATATTCTGCACGGCGGTGACACCGAGCGTGTTTTGTGCGGTGATGGCGGTGATGGCCGTCTCGGCATACAGGCGGTGCGCCGTGATGGTCTTGATGTCGGCCTGAATGCCGGCGCCACCGCTGGAATCGGATCCTGCGATGGATAGAACGGCAGGTACCTTACTGCGATCCATGTTTGCTCCCTTGTTCGGTCGGAATCAAATGGGTCTTTAAGCCAGCATTATAAAGATGCCCGGGCCGACTCTATGTCGAACCCGGGCGGGCGATGCAATCTTTACGCAAATGTAAGCAAATGTTCACACGTCAACAATTGACGAACACCATGTTACCGATTGTGGCTCCGGTGACGAGTTAGTCCTCCATGCCGAGGTCGATCGTCGTGCCTTCGAACACCTTGTTAACGGTGCGGACGGCGCACATCTTGCCGCACATGGTGCAGGTGCCCTCGGTGGCGGCGGGGGATTCTTCGTAGCGTTTCTTGCCGGTGACCGGGTCGAGAGCACACTTCCACATGGCATCCCAGTCGAGCTTGCGGCGTGCCTGGCCCATCTTGTCGTCCATGTCGCGGGCGTGCGGCACCTTCTTGGCGATATCGGCGGCGTGCGCGGCAATCTTAGTGGCCATGAGGCCATCGAGCACGTCCTGGGCGTTGGGCAGGCACAGGTGCTCGGCCGGCGTCACGTAGCACAGGAAGTCGGCACCGGAGCTGGCGGAGATGGCGCCGCCGATGGCAGCGGTGATGTGGTCGTAACCCACGCCGATATCGGTCACCAGCGGCCCGAGCACATAGAACGGGGCATTGTGGCACAGGCGCTTCTGCAGTTTCATGTTGGCGGCGATCTCGTCGAGCGCCATGTGACCCGGGCCCTCGACCATGACCTGGACGCCGGCGGCCCAAGCGCGCTTGCACAGCTTGCCCAGCTCGATCATCTCAGCGGTCTCGGTGGCATCGTTGGAGTCGTAGAGGCAGCCCGGGCGGCAGGAGTCGCCGAGCGAAATCGTCACGTCGTACTCGTGGCAAATCTCGAGCAGCTCGTCAAAGTACTCGTAGAAGGGGTTTTCGTTGCCGGTGACCTCCATCCAGCCAAACAGCAGCGAGCCGCCGCGACTGACGATGTTCATCAGGCGGCCGGTCTCCTTAAAGGTCTTGGTGACCGACTTGTTGATGCCGCAGTGGATGGTCATAAAGTCCACGCCGTCCTCGGCGTGCGCGCGCACGACCTCGAACAGGTCATCCTTGGTAAGCTTGACCAGCGGCTTTTCCATGTAGCCGATGGCGTCGTACATGGGGACGGTGCCCACCATGAGCGGCGTCTCGTCGATGAGCTGCTGGCGGAACTGGCGCGTCTTGCCCGAGTTGGAAAGGTCCATGATGGCGTCGGCGCCAAAGTCCTCGGCGATCTTGACCTTCTTCCATTCCTCGGCGGCATCGGCTTTATCGCCCGAGATGCCCAGGTTGACGTTGACCTTAGTAGACAGGCCCTCGCCGACACCAAAGGCGCGCATGCCTTTTTTGATGTGCACGATGTTGGCGGGAATGGCGATGCGGCCGTCGGCCACGCGCTCGCGGATGTACTCGGGGTCGCGATGCTCGCGCTCGGCGACTTCCTTCATCTGCGGCGTGATCTGCCCGGCGCGGGCGAAGTCGATTTGCGTGACGAGCTTGGGCTCGGTCTGTGTGCTCATTGGCACGGCTCCCTTCGTTGGCATTACCCATATCAGGTTTGCGGGTCAGGGCGGGCGCGCCCAGTCTCAGCCTGCCGTCCTGTCCTGCAAGCTCCCCGTTTATGTAATGGGCTCAAGTATAGCTCGAATGGGTACGATTGGCCTAACGAGCGTGCCTGTGGGGAGGCGAACATGGAAGACAAGCATCTATATCGAGAGACGCAATGGGATGTATCGGCCGAGGAAAGCCGTGCGCACCATGGCCTTGTCGCGATTGGTTTTGCGGTGCTTGCCGTGCTGGTGATTGCCTTTTGTATCTGGACGTTTGGCGGTCACGGCGGCGCTGCATGGGAGTTCGAGGCTGATGATAGTCTACCGATTATGACGATGAGGAGTACTGGCGGTAATGCCAATACGCTCGCCGTTCCGGGCGATTATTGGTATCCGCGCGACGAGTTTGTGCAATTGCAACTGAGTGGCGGATCCATTCCGGGCGAAGAAATCGAACGCGTGACGTTTGATGCGACGCTCAAAACGCTGACGGTCGAGCTCAAAGATCAAGGGGATGTGCCCACGACGATGGATATCGCGCTGACGGAATGGCGCCTGGAGCCCCCGTCGGGCGTCAAAGTATCCGACGTAGAGCACGTTAAGATTACCTACCAAGATGGCTCGACGAGCGAGATTGCAAAGGCCGACGGCTTGGCGGAGTAACGGGGTGTTTGGAAACGGCGGGTCTATTGTGCCTGCGCGTTCATGAAAACCAGGGTGTTTTTGTCTGAAAGCTCGGGGATGTGCCGATAGCCGATGTTGAATGCGGTAAGTTCGCTTGCATCCTCGAGCTTGTTTTCTGCCATCCACCGCACCATGGAGCCGCGCGCCTTTTTGCTGGCGGTCGACCGTTGGATGGGCTTGCCGTTGCGGATACCCTCGCCAAAGAGGCATGTGACGGCCGTGGCGTCGCCCGCGAGGTGGGGCAGAACGGCTTTGGCATACTCTACGCTGGCGAGGTTGACGATCGTGGTGTTTGAACCTGCCGGGGCGATAGCCCGTGCGAGCTTGTCGCCCCAAAACGCGTAGAGGTCTCGGGTATCGTCGACGGCAAGCTTTGCGCCCATCTCCAGCCGATACGGTTCGACGGCATGAAAGGGGCGAACGCACCCGTAGAGGCCGGAGAGGATCCATAGATGGTCTTGCAGCCATGTGAGCTGCGCGGAATCCATCACCTCGGGCGCCATGCTCTGGTACTGAATGCCGTGATAGGACATGATGGCAGGGGAGATGCGGCGGGCGAGTGCGGGATTGTCGAGATCGCCGTTATTCAGGATGGGCCGGAACTCACGCAGGGTGTTGAGGCAAGGCCCCAGCAGTTTGTCACTCACGTTCCACAGCGCCTGCAGGCCGCCGCTGCCTTCATTCCGCTCGATATCTAGCAATGCGCGGTGGAGGCGAGCCGTCTCGTGCGCAAAGGGTGGAATGCCCTGGACTTCAAAAGCATCTTGGGCCGCGCGCATTTGCTTGGCGGGCGAAATGATGACCTGCAGCATGGACTCTCCTCTGCCAAAAAAAGAAGTTGCGGTGGAATACGGTCTGTTTTGGCCGTTTATGGGCCAGTCTAGTCCGTATTTCACCGCAACTGATGAAGGGTTGGTTAGGCGCGCTCGATGAAGGCCTTATAGCCGCGATAGGCCTCGTAGATGTCGGCCTTGTTGGCGACCTCCCACAGGGCGTGCATGGACAGGACGGCAACGCCGGAGTCGATGACGTTCATGCCATACTTGGCCATGATGGAGGCGATGGTGCCGCCGCCGCCCGCGTTGACGCGGCCGAGCTCACAAGTCTGGAAGTCCACGCCCGCCTCGTCCATGATGTCGCGGACGAGGGCCACGTACTCGGCGTCGGCGTCGTTGGAGCCACCCTTGCCGCGGCTGCCCGTGTACTTGTTGAAGCACAGGCCGCGACCCATGAAGGCGGCGTTCTTGGTCTCGAACTTGCCGGCGTAGCCCGGGTCAAAGCCGGCGGACACGTCAGAGGAGAGCATGCGGCTGCGGGCGAGTGCGCGGCGCAGGGCCAGCGGGCTGCTCTCGCCGGCGAGCGTCATGATCTCGGCGACGGTGTTCTCGAAGAAACGGCTCGTCATGCTGGTGGCGCCCACGGAGCCGATCTCCTCCTTGTCGACAATGAGCGTGATGCTCGTGCGCTCGACATTGGCCACATTGATCTGGGCGAGCATGGAGGGGTAGGCACAGACGCGGTCGTCGTGGCCATAGCCCAAGATCATGGAGCGGTCGAGGCCCATGTCGCGGGCGGGGCCGGCGGGCACGACCTCGATCTCGGCGGAGAGGAAGTCCTCCTCCTCGACGTCGTACTGCTCCTTGAGGATGTCCAGGAACATCTGCTTGACGGGCGCCTTGGGAGCGTCCTTGTCGTCCTCATCGAACTTGACGGGGCGGCCGCCCACGATCACGTCGAGGATCTCGGCGTCAACGGCGTCCTTGGCGGGCTTGGCCATCTGCTCGCTCGAGAGGTGGATCAGCAGGTCGGAGATGGTAAAGACCGGGTCGTCGGCCTTGTCACCGATGTTGATGTCGACGGTGGTGCCGTCCTTTTTGCAGATGACGCCCACAAGCGCGAGCGGGGAGGCCACCCAGTGGTAGCTCTTGACGCCGCCGTAGTAGTGCGTGTCGAGGTAGGCCATGTCGCCGGCCTCGAAGGCGGGATTCTGCTTGAGGTCCAGGCGTGGCGAGTCCACATGGGCGCCCAGGATGTTAAAGCCCTGCTCGAGCGGGGCGGTTCCCAGGTTGACGAGCATCAGGTCCTTGCCGTGGTTGGCGGCGAACACCTTGTCGCCGGCCTTGAGCTCGCGGCCCTCGGCGATCACGGTCTCCAGGTCGACGTAGCCCGCCTCCTCGGCCATCTTGATGCCGGTCTTGACACACAAGCGCTCGGTCTTGTTCTCGCTCAAAAACTGCTTATAGCCGCGGCAAAGCTCCTCGAGCTCCTCGATTTGCTGTGGCGTGTACTTTTTCCATGCGCAGGGACGCTCCATGACGCAGGCTCCTTTCGGATCGATCGTGCTGGTTGATGTACCGTGAGCCATCGTATCACGCGCGGGCCCGCGGCGGCGGGGAAGCTTGATGTGCTGTGGCTGTGGGGCGGGGAGCGTGTAAACTGGTGTGAGCAAGCCGTGCCCAGCCCAAAGCGAGGTATTCAATATGTCTGACAAGCGCCGTACCTTTGCCGTCATCGACGGCAACTCGCTCATGCACCGCGCCTTCCACGCCGTGCCGCCCACCATGAACGCGCCGGACGGTCGTCCCACCAACGCGATCTTTGGCTTTTTGAATATGTTCCTCAAGATGATTGACGCCTTTAATCCCGACGGCGTTGTCGTGGCGTTTGACAAGGGCAAGCCGCGCGTGCGCATGGAGATGCTGCCGCAGTACAAGGCTCAGCGCCCGCCCATGGACCCCGATCTGCACGCACAGTTTCCCATGATTAAGGAGCTGCTCGCCGCGCTCAACGTGCCAATTTTGCAGTCCGAGGGTTGGGAAGGCGATGACATCCTGGGCACTATGGCGCGCCTGGGCGAGCAGGCCGGCTGTGACATGCTGCTGGTGACCGGTGATCGCGATATGTATCAGCTCGTGACCGAGCACGTCAACGTGGTCTCGACCCGCAAGGGCCTGTCCGACGTGGCGATCATGACGCCCGAGAGCGTGGACGATCTGTATCACGGCATCACGCCGGCGCTCGTGCCCGATTTTTATGGTCTGAAGGGCGACACGTCCGACAACATCCCCGGCGTGCCGGGCATCGGCCCCAAAAAGGCGAGCGCGCTCATTGCGCAGTACGGTAGCCTGGACGAGGTCATCGCACACGCCGACGAGGTCAAGGGCAAGATGGGAGAAAACCTGCGCGCGCACATCGATGATGCGCTGCTGAGCCGCAAGGTCGCAACCATCCGCACCGATGCACCCGTTGAGCTCGATTTTGAGGCGACGTCCTTCCCGGCGTTTTCCGCCGATGAGGTTTCCGCGGCACTGGGCACGCTCGGCATCACCGCCATGCAGAACCGTTTCTTGGCGCTGATCGGCGGCGAGGGTGGCGCTGCTGCCACTGTCAGCACGTTTGAGATGCCCGCCGTTTTGCGCGCAGCCGCCGGCGATACTGACGCGCTTGGTGCCGTTGCAGATGAGGTCTCCCGCGCGATTGATGCCGGCGAGTGGGTCGCCGCCGTGGTGGACGACGACAAGGAAGAGGGCGCGCTCTTTGGACTGACGCGCACGCTGTGGTTGGCGACGTCCAAGGGCCTGTTCTCGCTCGAGGAGGGCGACGGCGGTGCGGCGGCTGAGGTTGAGGGCTTCAACTTCGCCCACGGCGTGATTGCCGGCGTGCTCGCGCGTCTGTTTATGGAGGGCCACGTGGCGAGCCCGGATATGAAGACGCTGTTGCATGAGCTTTCGCCCGTCGACTCTTCTGAGCCCGAGCTCATGGACCCGCTGTCCACTGATTCCACGCGTATCTTCGATACCGTGGTCGCTGCCTATCTGCTGGATTCCGATCGCTCCGAGTTCGATGAGGCATATCTTGCCGATACGTATCTGCAGATGGCGCTGCCTGCGGCGCGCGGCGCGGAGGGTGCCGGCGAGGACGCTCCGGCGCCTGCCGCCCGTACTGCGGCCCTGACGCTGGCGCTCGTGGCGCCGTTGCGCGAGTTCATGGCCCGTGAGAATGCCGCCAACGTGTTCGATGGCATCGAGATGCCGCTCGTGCCGGTGCTTGCCAAGATGGAGCGCGCGGGCATGCTTGTGGACCCCGACCGCCTGCACAGTCTGTCCGAGGGCCTGGCGACCCAGATTTCCGAGGTTGAGCGCAGCATTCGCGACCTGGCCGGCGACGAGACCTTTAACATCGGCAGCCCCATGCAGCTCTCGCACGTGCTGTTTGATGTGATGGGCCTTCCGACCAAGGGCCTCAAAAAGACCAAGCGCGGCTACTATTCGACCAACGCCAAGGTGTTGAGCGACCTTGCCCGCGACCACGAGATCGTGCGCCTGATCTTGGACTGGCGCGAGAAGTCCAAGATTAAGTCGACCTATCTGGACACGCTGGGCCCGCTGCGCCGTGGTGACGGTCGCGTGCACACCACGTACAACCAGACCATCACCGCGACGGGGCGTTTGTCTTCGAGCGACCCCAACCTGCAGAACATCCCGACGCGCTCGGAGCTGGGGCGTACCGTCAAGACGGCGTTCTCGGCGGGCGAGGGCAGCGTCTTTTTGGCGGTGGACTACTCGCAGATCGAGCTGCGCCTGCTCGCGCATCTTTCGGGTGATGAACATCTGGTACGTGCCTTTAACGAGGGCGAGGACTTCCATGCCGAGACGGCCGCGCGCGTATTTGGCGTGCCGGTGTCCGAGGTGACGCCCGACCTGCGCAGCCGCGCCAAGGCCGTGAACTTTGGCATCGTGTACGGCCAGCAGGCCTATGGCCTGTCGCAGTCGCTGCACATCTCGATGGCCGAGGCGCGTGACATGATCGATCGCTACTACGAGGCCTACCCGGGCGTGCGCACGTTCCTCGACAATGTGGTGGCGCGAGCCAAGCAGACGGGCTATGCCGAGACCATGTATGGCCGCAGGCGCCATATTCCCGAGCTCAAGGCCAAAAACCCACAGCTCCGCGGCTTTGGCGAGCGCACGGCCATGAACCATCCCATGCAGGGCACCGCGGCCGACATCATCAAGATCGCCATGGCCCGCGTTAGCCGCCGCCTGGAAGAAGAGGGCTTTGCCGCCCACATGATCTTGCAGGTACACGACGAACTGGACTTTGAGTGCCCCGTCAACGAAGTCGAGCGCCTAACCACCATGGTCCGCGACGTCATGGAGCACGTCGTAGACCTCCGCGTACCGTTGATCGCCGAAGCCTCAACCGGCATAACCTGGGCCGACGCCAAATAGGAAAGCACTCGGTAAGGCAAGCTCGCCCAAGACGCAAGCCCCCACATACTTAAGATTTGGGACAAACACTACTGATTAATTTGTCCCACAGTAACCAAAACAGAGGGGAGCCCCTTCCAACAAGGGGCTCCCCTCTGCTCAAATCATTTCAGCTAAGTATCTAGACACTCAAGACGCCATCTTGGCGGCAGGAAAGTAAACCTAGGACCTGGCCGGGCGGCGCGGATTAGTTTTTCGTAGATTCCGCACGAGCCGGAAAGCACTTAATGTGCTTTCCGA
>CALJDJ010000036.1 GCA_938023705.1 uncultured Collinsella sp. | reverse complement strand
CGTCCATGATGTAGATGCTCGGCCCCTCATTGCCCTCGTAGCCCGGATCGTACGAGACATCACATAACTTTGCGCCGTTTGCAGTGTCCAGCTCGATGGAAGAGTGGCATCCGCCAACCATGTCGTTCGCTTTTGCCCGATAGGACGCATATCCATACCAGCGCTTAAAGGTTTTGCCCTTGAGCAGCTCGGACGCCCTGTCGATCAGACTAGAATCCGTGGTATAGCGCATAGCCCCAAGCTGAATATGTGGATAATTACTAATGCCCAGCGCAGCCGGTTGCTCATCAAAATCAACGGTAATGGTCTCGGGCTTGTCGTCGCCGGTCAGAAGTTCGACAGATTGAGTCACAGGCTTGACCACCGGCTCCGTCACCGCAGCAGGTAGAAACGCTATGCCGACAGTGCCCACGCCAACCACGGCAATCGCAAGCGCCAAAACAATCAATCCAATTCGGACAGGACTTCTCACAGCAAAGCACCTCGCAACGCAAACCTTCGCTACCTGCACTAATGATATCGCCAGCCAGCATTATTACCAAAAGAAGCCGCGCGCTCCTCACCACCACAAAGGGGACAGGCACCTTTGTGGTGGTTTTCGACGCTAACGGTCGACCATCTCGCGCCATGAGATTAAACTTGAATTGTTCTCTGAACATATCCATTTCTGCCTATCCTCAACAGATCTTTGTCTCGAGGAGCGCATATGAAGCCGTCTCATTCCACCGGTCGCAACGTCATCGCCATTCTCGCCATACCCATCGTGATGCTCTTCCTTATCGTCGCCACGCCCTTTTCCCTTGGCATCGCCTCGCCCTTCGATTTATGCGGAATGGTCGACGCCGGCTCGCGTGCCACCTCGCTCTCCTTTATCTGTCGCGGCGTGTTCTACGAAGATGGAATTCCCACCGGAATTTGGCGGTCAAAGTTACCGCTGCTCGGAACGATTGATGGATGCTTCCCCTATTTCAGCCTTGAACCTCAGACGATGAATTATTTGATCGACGACCAGCCACTCGACTCCATCACCCTCGCCTACGACTACGCACCAAACACCGATGAGCGCCACATGAACCAAGTCCTCGACAAGATGCTTGGACAGTGCGGGCTCACCGAGGAGGCCGGTCGAACCATCTATAGCAACCAGAAATTAAAGCGAACAGAACTCCGCCGTGTCGGAAAAATCAAAGGGCGAAACGGGGCCGCCTACTGGGATGCCTGGGCAACACGCGACAAGGGCGAATTCGGACACAGCACCTATATGGTCACTGTCTACACCAAAGACGGAATTAAGGACAATGTTGACGATTTCGCGTCATCCAAACTCGGCATCCCCAAAACAACCAAGACTCCCGGCTTGGATGAAATCCTGTAGGGACGCCCATTAACATGCCGCTCAACGATCACAACAGCATCGAGCTCGTCCCCACCACCACAAAGGTGCCTGCCCCCTTTGTGGTGGTTTTCAACAAAAAGAAGCCGCCCCGATAACAGAGGCGGCATCAAGCAAGTCTATTTATTAGCGTCCCTCAAGACCCAACGAGAACGCAGAAATGTAGCCCGGGGCTTACCCTTTCCCGAACGCGGCCCTCGCGAAGCGCGTGAGCACGAGGGAAAGGTGTGTCCGGGGCGCACAGCAACGTTACTCGGCAGCGGCCTTGAACTTGTTGTAGTTGATCAGACAGCCGGCCTTGACGATGGCACGCTCCTCCGCCGTCATATCGGCAATGTAGAGCTCAATCTGCTCGACCGCACCGTCGGCGCGCACCACGTAGGCGGCGATGTTCTTCAGGTCGCCATCGAGCGCGGCACGGATACCCGGCACAAAGACATAGTCGCCCACCTCAAAGTTGGGCTCTGCCTCCATCTGGAAGGGCACCATGCCCCAGTTCATCACGTTGGAGCGATAGCGCTTGGTGGCGTACTCGTGGACGATGTTGGCCAGGCCGCCAATTACGCGCTGGCAGCTCGCGGCCTGCTCGCGGGCGCTGCCGTCGCCAGGCTTCTTGGCGTAAATCATGGAACCGAACTCGGTCGCCTTGGCATCGGCCGCGACACCCGCGCCGGCCAGCGCCTCAAACACACCGGCAAGCTCGGCATCGAACGCCGCCAGGTCGCCCGCGGACTCGCCGGCAACGCGACGCTTCTCCACAGCGTCGACCTCCTTGGAGCGACCCACGTAGGCCGGGTCGCGGCGGCTCAGCGTAAACTCAGCCAGGCCCAGCGGGTTGGAGCGGAAGGAGCTCGTCTCGCCCGAGGGAATGAGCTCGTCGGTTGTGGTGACCGGGTCCATGATCTTGGAGCAAACCTTGAGCAGGATGTCGTCGCCGAGCGGCTCCATCGCAGGCCACGGCTTGATATTGGGACCCTCGACCAGCTCATCTGCAGGCTCGGCCTTGCCAAAGCCCCAGTATACGCGCTTCTTGTAGGGAGCGTCGTCGAAGGTGTACTCGCAGGCCTCGTCCCAAGTCTCCTCGGGCAGATCGGTCGCCGGGGTGAGCACGCCGCCGTTGGCAGCGGTCGCCGCAATGGAGCGGGCGTCCATCAGGGCCACGGCACTCAGCTGGCCATTGCCCGGCTTGGAACCCTCGCGGTTGGGGAAGTTGCGCGTGGTGTGGCGGATGGACAGCCCGTTGTTGGCAGGCGTGTCGCCGGCGCCGAAGCACGGGCCGCAGAACGCCGTGCGCACAATCGCGCCGGCCTCCATGAGGTCGTAGATATAGCCACGGCGCGTAAGTTCGAGCGCCACGGGCTGGCTTGTGGGATAGACCGACAGCGAGAACTCGCCGCAGCCGGTATTGGCGCCCTTGAGCACGCGGGCAGCCTGCACCACGGAGTCGTAGTTGCCACCCGAGCAGCCGGCGATAACGCCCTGTTGCACGTGCAGTTTGCCGTCGATGATCTTGTCGAGCAGGCTAAAGTGCGTCTTGCCCTCGCCGATCTTGGCGGCCTCGAGCTCCACCTCGTGGAGGATGTCCTCGAGGTTCTCGTTGAGCTCGTCGATCTCAAAGCCGTTGGAAGGATGGAACGGCAGGGCGATCATGGGCTTGATGCTCGACAGGTCGACCTCGACGCAGCCGTCATAGTAGGCGACATCGGCGGGCTTGAGCTCGCGATAGTCGTCGCCGCGGCCGTGCATGGTCAAAAACGCGTGCGTGTCCTCGTCGGTTGCCCAGATGCTCGACAGGCAGGTGGTCTCGGTGGTCATGACGTCGACGCCGTTGCGGTAATCGGTCGTCATGCTCGCGATACCGGGGCCCACAAACTCCATGACCTTGTTCTTGACGTAGCCCTTGGCAAAGACGGCGCGGATGATGGCAAGCGCCACGTCGTGCGGGCCGACGCCGGGACGCGGGGCGCCCGTGAGGTAGATGGCAACGACACCGGGATAGGCGACGTCATAGGTGTCGCGCAGCAGCTGCTTGGCCAGCTCGCCGCCGCCCTCGCCCACGGCCATGGTGCCCAGGGCGCCGTAGCGGGTGTGCGAGTCCGAACCCAGAATCATCTTGCCACAACCGGCGAAGTTCTCGCGCATAAAGGAGTGGATGACCGCGATGTGCGGCGGGACGAAGATGCCGCCGTACTTCTTGGCCGCAGAGAGGCCAAAGACGTGATCGTCCTCGTTGATGGTGCCGCCCACAGCGCACAGCGAGTTATGGCAGTTGGTAAGCACGTAGGGCAGCGGGAACTGCTCCATGCCCGAGGCACGCGCCGTCTGGATGATGCCGACGAAGGTGATGTCGTGGCTCGCCATGGCGTCGAAGCGAATCTTGAGTGCCTCGGGGTCGCCCGACGTATTGTGTGCCTGGAGGATCGAATACGCGATGGTGCCGCGCTTGGCATCCTCGGGTGTCTGCGTAATACCGCGCTCGGCAGCCTCGGCCGCAGGCACAACCTCGCTGCCGCCGCGCAGGTAGATGCCGTCCTCGTACAGCTTGACCATACTGTCTCCCACTCTGCCCAAAAGATTTGGGCGCATAGCATACATTAATTCAATATCGTGCCATAGAACAGTTGCGAGTGGGTTACGAATCTGCACGTTCACTTTATCTCAGTAAAGTAAAGGACGGGCCCAGCGTGGGCCGGCAGATTTTGTGCAAGAGCGTCCCTTTCGACTAGTCATTTAAGAACGTCCCCAATGACTACCGTGCCGCACTCCGGCAACGCCGATGTTTTGGCGCGGACAGCGAAAGCCCACCAGAGCGAGCAAGGTGACGTGAAAGAGGAGGGAAGCGTACTTCGGTACGCGACCGACGATTGAACGTCAGATTGCCGCTCTGGCGGGCTTGCAGCGTCGAGCCGTTACGCGGTTTGGTAAAACCGCGTAACTATAGATCTCCGCCGGCGCCCAGTAGCTTGCGCATGACTTGCTCGGGGTTGACCGAGCCATCGCGCGGGGCCAGTGCGGTGATCTTCTTCTGCATCTTGTACTCGTGCAGCTCGTCCTCGAGCTGGCGCACGCGGGCGCGGAGCTTCTCGTTTTCGCGCTCGCGCTCCTCGGCACGCTCCTTCATATCGAGAATGCGCACCACGCCGGCAAGGTTGATGCCCTCATCGGTCAGCTGGTTGATGAGCTCCAGGCGCTCGATATCGGCACGCGAATACAGGCGCGTGTTGCCGCCCGAGCGCTGGGGGTTCACCAGGCCCTTGGACTCGTAGACGCGCAGAGTCTGCGGGTGCATGCCGGTCAGCTCAGCCGCCACGCTGATCATGTACAGCGGTTTGTTCCTATTGTCCTCGGCCATGCTACCTGACCCCTTTCCGTTTCGCACGTCTACATCATAAGCCCGCGGACGCGGGCGGGCACACAGGCGCCCTAGTACGTCGCCTTGTAACGGTTGACCTTCTCGCGATAGTCGCGCGTGTCGGCCTCGCGCAGTTTGGTCATCGCGTCGCGCTCGTCATCGGATAGGTTCGTGGGAACCTGCACCCTGATCTCGACGAGCAGCGCACCCGTGCGGCCGCGGTGCTTAACGTCGGGCGCGCCCATTTCCTTAAAGCGGAACTTCTTGCCCGTCTGGGTACCCGCGGGCACCTTCAGACGAACCGTCGCGCCACCGGGCGTGGGCACGTCAACCGTGCAGCCGAGTGCCGCCTCGTAGACCGAAATCGGCACCTCCATGGTCACATCGGCGCCCTTGCGCTTAAACAGCGGGTGCTCCTCCACATGCGTGGTCACGACCAGGTCGCCGCGCTCGCCACCCGCAACGCCATACTCGCCGCGACGCTTGTAGCGTAGCTTGCCGCCATCGACCGCGCCCGCGGGCACCGAGACCGTGATGGTCTGCTGCTCGCCTGTCGAGGGAATGCGATAGGTGACCTTGTGCGTCACGCCGCGAAACGCGTCCTCGGCCGTTACGTCGACAGTCAGCGACAGGTCGCCGCCCTTGCGCGCGCGGCTGCGGCCCGCGCCGGCACCGGCAGCGCCCGCGGCCCCGGCAAAGCCCGAGCCCCAATCGCTGCCCCAGGCGCCGTTGCCGCTAAATATGCTGTCGAAGATGTCGCCCCAGCCGCTGGCGCCCGCGCCGGCACCGTAGCCGCCGCCATACGCGCCGCCCGCGCCCGGCATGCCGCCGAACATGAGCATCTGGTCGTACTCTTTGCGCTTTTTCTCGTCCGAAAGCGTCTCGTAGGCCTCGCTGATCTCCTTGAACTTGGCCTCGTCACCGCCGGCATCGGGGTGATATTTTTGCGCGAGCTTGCGAAACGCGCTCTTGATCTCTTTGTCGGAGGCGCTCTTGGATACGCCCAGGATGTCATAGAAGGTTTTGCCTGCAGCCATCGTAGCTCCTCTCCTGTTTCATCCACCGTCCAACGGGCGGCGGCTCATACTGTCATATGGCACTAGGCCAGAAAGGGCCCCGGGTGTTGCCCCGGGGCCCTTCTCAATTACTCCTCGGTGCTCTCGGCCGTGTCGGCCGCAGCATCCTCGGGCGCCGCTTCGGGCTCCGGTGCGGGGCGCTTCTCGCCACCGTAGGTCACCGTCACCATCGCGGAACGCAGGATGCGGTCCGCCATGCGGTAGCCCTTCTGGTACACGTCGTTGACGGTCTCGTCGTACTGCGATGCGTCCTCGACGCGACCCACGGCCTGGTGCTCGAGCGGATCGAACGCCTCGCCCTTGGGGTCGATGGGCTCAACGCCCTCGTGCGCAAACACATCGAGCAGCTTGGCATGCACCGCATCGACGCCGTCGACAAACTGCTTAAAGTCGTCGGCAAGCTCCTGGCTGCGGGCATGGTCGATCGCACGCTCGATATCGTCGACCACCGGCAGCAGCGCGGTTACGAGCTTCTCGGTCGCGCGCTCGCGCTCGGCGATGCGCTCGTTGGCGGTGCGACGACGGAAGTTCTCCCAGTCGGCCTGCAGACGGGCGGTGCGCTCGGTGGCGTCCTTTGCCTTGTCCTCGGCGGCCTTCTGAGCCTCTGCCGCAGCATCGAGCTCATGACGAACGTCGGCAAGCTCCTTCTGGGCCTGCTCGAACTTGAGCTTAAAGTCGTTGTCGGCGGCTTCCTCACCGGCGCGGATAGCGGCTTCCACCATCTCGTCCTCGGTCATCGTCGCCTCCTTGTTGGAATCCTCTACCTGGTTCTCGGCAGCCTCGGCGGCCGGGGCCTCGTTGGCCTCGGTATCGTCTACGGCCTCTACGGGAATCTTCACGTCCTTCTCCTCAGAGTCAACGGGGGCGGCGCTGGCGGCAGCCGCCTCCGTGCGAGCTTTACGGGCGGACATGATTACTTGTCCTCGTCGTCTACAACCTCGTAGTCGGCGTCGACCACATCGTCGTCGGTCTGGGCGCCGGCGGCACCGTCGGTCTGCTGCTGAGCGTCGGCGTAGACAACCTGGGCCAGCTCGTAGGCCACGGACTGCAGGGACTCGCCAGCGGCCTTGATGGCCTCGACGTCAGAGCCCTCGAGCGCCTTCTTGGCGTCGGCGATAGCGGCCTCGGCCTTGGACTTCACATCGGCGGAAACCTTGTCGCCCAGCTCGTTGAGGGTCTGCTCGGTGGAGTAGCACAGGCTATCGGTCTGGTTGCGGACCTCGACCTCCTCCTTCTGCTTCTTGTCCTCCTCGGCATGGGCCTCGGCGTCCTTGACCATGCGATCGACTTCGTCATCGGAAAGCGCGGTGGAGCCGGAGATGGTGATCTGCTGCTCCTTGCCGGTGCCCTTGTCCTTAGCAGAGACCTTGACGATGCCGTTGGCGTCGATGTCGAAGGTGACCTCGATCTGCGGCACGCCGCGGCGGGCAGCCGGGATGCCGGTCAGCTGGAACTTACCGAGCGACTTGTTGTCGCGAGCAAGCTCGCGCTCGCCCTGGAGCACGTTGATCTCGACGCTGGTCTGGTTGTCGGCAGCGGTGGAGTAGACCTCGGTCTTGGAGGTCGGGATCGTGGTGTTGCGGTCGATCATCTTGGTCATGATGCCGCCCATGGTCTCGACACCCAGCGACAGCGGGGTAACGTCGAGCAGCAGGATGCCCTCGACGTCGCCGGTGAGCACGCCGCCTTGGACGGCAGCGCCGTCGGCAACGACCTCGTCGGGGTTCACGGACATGTTGGGCTGCTTGCCGGTCATGGTCTTGACGAGCTCCTGGACGGCGGGCATACGGGTGGAGCCGCCGACGAGGATGACCTCGGTCAGATCGGAGAGCTTAAGCTTGGCGTCGCGCAGGGCGTTGGTGACAGGCTGCTTGCAGCGCTCGAGCAGGTCACGGGTGATCTTCTCGAACTCGGCGCGGGTCAGCGTGTAGTTGAGGTGCAGCGGGCCGGACTGGTTCATGGTAATGAACGGCAGGTTGATGGTGGTCTGCTGGGCGGCGGAGAGCTCCTTCTTGGCGTTCTCGGCGGCCTCCTTCAGACGCTGCAGGGCCATGGGGTCCTGACGCAGGTCGACACCGTTCTCCTGCTGGAACTTGTCGGCCATCCAGTCGATGACGCGCTGATCCCAGTCGTCGCCGCCCAGGTGGTTGTCGCCCGAGGTGGACAGAACCTCAAACACGCCGTCGGCGAGGTCGAGGATGGAGACGTCGAAGGTGCCGCCGCCCAGGTCGAAGACCAGAATGCGCTGGTCGGTGCCCTGCTTGTCCAGGCCATAGGCCAGAGCAGCAGCGGTCGGCTCGTTGACGATACGCTTGACGTTGAGGCCGGCGATCTTACCGGCGTCCTTGGTAGCCTGACGCTGGGCGTCGTTGAAGTAGGCCGGGACGGTGATGACGGCGTCGGTGACGGTCTCGCCCAGATACTTCTCGGCGTCGGCCTTCATCTTTGCGAGCACCATGGCGCTCACCTGCTCGGCGGTGTAATCCTTGCCCTCGATGTCGACGACGGCACGGCCGCCCTGACCCTCCTTAACCTCATACGGCACGGTCTTGAGCTCGGAGGTGCACTCGGAGTACTTGCGGCCCATGAAGCGCTTGATGGAGAACACGGTGTTCTTGGGGTTGGTGACAGCCTGGTTCTTAGCGGCCTTACCCACGACGCGGTCGCCGTCGGCACGGAAGCCCACGACGGACGGGGTGGTGCGGTCGCCCTCGGCGTTCACGATAATGGTCGGAGAACCGCCCTCGAGAACGGCCATGGCGGAGTTAGTAGTACCAAGGTCGATACCAAGAATCTTGCCCATTAGAAATTCCCTCTCTCTTGTGCGTTTGCGCCGCCTCGGCGGTCTGTCGCGCGGTGCTTCGGCTTGTCTTTCAGGATGTAGTGTATCCCCTTATGGGCCGGAATATACAAAATCTAAGTCAATTCATATAAGATTTCTTATTGCTGAGAGTTTAGGTTCTTAAATGCGCAGGTAGATGCGCTGATTGAGTTCTCGGCAAATCTATTGAGATCTATGTAGAGATGGCTGAGGTTTGCGACCCGGAGCTCCGCATGCCATTTCTAGCCCGTCCACAAATGGCAGGATAACTTGCCCAATCGCTCAAAATTTTGAGTCACCTTTAGCTAACATTTACGCAGCTCAGCGGCCCCACCTGCGTGTTTTTTAGTAAACCTTGGCATACTCGGCGAACGGTATGAAGATGCCGGCCAGAGGGTATTGCAAACGGTCGCTCCCGTGGTATGTTTTTGCCCGAATCAAACCGACGCGCATCGCCTGTAGCGTCGGTCAACAGAGAGGAAACTACCATGGCTCATCCCGTAATTGATGCCGACGAGTGCATCGCTTGTGGCGTTTGCGTCGACTCCTGCCCCGCTGGCGTTCTGGAGCTCCAGGACGTCGCTACCGTCGCTGACGAGGATTCCTGCGTCGCCTGTGGCGCTTGCCAGGACGCTTGCCCCGCTGGCGCGATCACCGAGATCGTCGAGGAGTAACAACTCCCCCACTTGCACACTCAAAAGTACACCGTGCACAAAAAGGAGGCCTCCGCATCGCCGCGGAGGCCTCCTTATTTTGTTTGTGCGGATAACTAATTTGGCACCGCCGCAGGTTGAGCATAAGTCAGCGAAAACGCCCCTAAGCGAGCAAGGTGACGTGAAAGAGGAGGGAAGCGTACTTCGGTACGCGACCGACGATTGAACGTCAGATTGCCGCTTAGGGGCGTTTGCAGCGTCGGCTACGATAGGTCGCCCTCGTAAGGCATAAGGTCTGCGAGGTAGCCTTTCTCCTTGAGCATAGTCTCGATCTCGTCGAGGGTCTGCTCGTCTTCCGCCGCGATGCGATGGAAGTGGTAGCCGCTCGTCACCGTCAGCAGCGGGAAACTCTTGCCGCTGGCAATGCCCTCCAGATAGCGCTCGATATCGCGGCGGTTACGAATGTCGAGGTCGGCTGTGATCTTGCCGTACACGCGGTGGTTGACGATCACGTTGAGCACGGCGCCACCCGCGTCGACGATACTCGTAAGCTCGTCGCCCGCCTGCTCCACGCTGTGGCGCACCTTAACAAGACGCGTGGGCACGGCGGGGCTACTCGCGGCTTCCTGCAGCACGTAGCCGCGGTTGGTCGCCACGATATCGTGCCCATCGGCACGCAACAGGGCAATATCCTGAACCACGACCTGACGGCTCACGCCAACCTCGCGGGCAAGTGCGCTGCCCGAAACGGGCTCCTTGGCTCCTTCGAGCACGCCCATGATGGCACGGCGACGCTCGCGGGCGTTCATTATTTACCGTCCAGCAGACGCAGGTGCTTAAGCGAGAGGTCGAGGATCGGCGCGGAGTGCGTCAGGGCGCCCGAGCTAATGTAGTCGACGCCCAGGTCGGCAAGCGCGCGGATATTGTTAGCGTCCACGTTGCCCGAGCACTCGGTCTTGGCGCGACCGGCGATAAGCTCGATGGCGGCGGCCATGTCGTCATGGGTCATGTTGTCGAACATGATGATATCGGCGCCGGCCTCCACGGCTTCGCGTACCATGTCCAGGTTCTCGCACTCAATCTCGACCGTCGTGGTAAACGACGCGTGGGCGCGCGCCATCTCGATCGCGCGCGTCACGCCACCGGCGGCATCGATGTGGTTGTCCTTGAGCATGACGGCTGTCGACAGGTTGTAGCGATGGTTGCTGCCGCCGCCGATCTCAACCGCCGCCTTCTCGAAAACGCGCATGCCCGGCGTGGTCTTGCGTGTGTCGACAAGCACGGTCTTGGTACCCTCGAGCGCCGCTGCCATTCTGTGCGTATAGGTAGCGATACCGCTCATGCGCTGCAGGTAGTTGAGCGCCACGCGCTCGCCCGAAAGCAGCACGCGCGCATCGCCGCGCACCTGGCCCACGTGGTCGCCGGCGTGCACCTCGTCACCGTCGGCAACATCAAACAGCACCGAGCTCTGCGAATCCAGCAGCTCAAAGGTGCGGGCGAACACATCCAAGCCCGCGATGATGCCATCGGCCTTGGCGATGAGCTCCACCGTGGCGGGGCGCGCCGTGGGGCACACGCTCGCCGTGCTCACGTCCTCAAACGTAATGTCCTCGCGTAGAGCCTGCAGAATCAGATCATCGACGACGAGCTTCATGGTAATGGGATTCATGGTCTACTCCTCCACGGCCTGCGTGCCGGCGGCACGGGCCAAATCATCGATCGCCAGGGAGTCGGCGCTCAGGGCGCGATGACGCCCGTCGAGCGCGGGCTCGCCCGCCCGCTCCACGGCGAGCGACTCGCCGGTGCGCATGTACCACGCGGCGCGACGACCCCAGACCAGCGCCTCGAGCAGGCTGTTTGATGCAAGGCGATTCTTGCCGTGAACGCCGTTGCAGGCCGTCTCACCGGCTGCGTAGAGCTCGGGCATCGAGGTGCGGCCGTCCTTGTCGACCCACACGCCGCCCATAAAGTAGTGCTGCGTAGGCGTAACGGGGATGGGCTCGTCCAAGATGTCGCGGCCGTCCTCCAAGCAGCGTGCGCGAATGTTGGCAAAGTGCCCGGTCACTACATCGCGCTCGACGGGGGCAAAGCTCAGCCACTCGTGCTCAGTACCGTCCTGCTTCATCTGCTCGCGAATAGCGGCGGCGACCACATCGCGCGGCTGAAGCTCGTCGGTAAAGCGCTCACCGGCGGCATTGAGCAGAATCGCGCCCTCGCCGCGGCAGCTCTCGCTGATCAGGAACGTGCGGCCTGGCTGCGGCGAGAACAGGCCCGTGGGGTGAATCTGCACGTAGTCCAGGTGCTCCATCTTAATGCCATGCTCCTGAGCGATGTAGCAGGCATCGCCCGTAAGCTGCGGATAGTTGGTCGAGTGGTCGTATACGCCGCCGATGCCGCCCGTTGCCCACAGCGTGTGACGGGCATGGATCTTAAACGGCTCGCCGGCATGCGCGCCCTCGGCGGCATTTACCAGCTCGTCGGCGGGACGAACCGAGTTGTCCTCGTCCACGGGAACGGCGACGACACCGGCACACACCGTGGCGCCGTCACGCTCGCCCGTCAGGATGTCGGTCATGGCCACGTGCTCCAAAATCTGCACGTTATCCAGTTTGCGAACGGCCTGAAGCAGCTTGGTCGTAATCTCCTTGCCCGTAATGTCGGCATGGAAGGCAATGCGCGGACGGCTGTGCGCGCCCTCGCGGGTAAAGTCGAGGCCGCCATCGGCCTTGCGCTCAAAATCCACGCCCATCGCTAGCAGGTCGTTGATGACCGAGCGGCTCGAGCGGATCATGATGTCGACGCTCTCGCGGCGGTTCTCGTAATGGCCGGCGTGCATGGTGTCCTCAAAGAAGGCATCGTAGTCCGAGCCCTCGGGCAGCACGCAAATGCCGCCCTGCGCGAGCATCGAATCGCACTCGTCGACAGCGCCCTTGGAGAGCATGATCACGCGCATGCTCGTCGGCAGGTTGAGAGCCGCATACAGGCCCGCTACACCGCAGCCGGCAATAACGACGTCGCACTCCATATCGGGGTATTGCTTGGTTTCCACAGGAATCCTCTCCCTTGAATGTGACATAAGGGACCGTCCCTCATGCCGCATTGTTCTAGCGCGCTGCGTACTCGAGCATGCGGTCGAGCGTGAGCTTGGCCTGATCGGCGGCCTTGTCCGACACGCCAATCTGCACCTCGCCCTCGCCCGTCTCCAGGCAGCGCACGAGCTTTTCGAGCGTGATGAGATCCATGTTGACGCAGGTGGGCTGCACCGCGGGGAAGTAGAACTTCTTGCCGGTGCCCTGGCAGCGGCGCTCGAGCTCGTAGAGCACGCCGCGGACCGTCACGATGATGAACTCGCTCGCGTCGGACTCCTCGGCGTACTTAATGATGCCGGCGGTGGAGCCGATGTAGTCGGCCTCGGCCAAAACGTCGGCCTTGCACTCAGGATGCGCCAGCACGAGCGCGTCGGGGTGGGTCTCCGTCGCGTCGACGATCTGCTCGACGGTGATGATGTGATGGCGCGGGCAGTAGCCGTTGTTGAGAATGACGTGCTTTTGCGGCACCTGCTCGGCTACGAAGCGGCCGAGGTTTTGGTCGGGAATGAACAAGATGTGCTGCTGCGGCAGCTCGGAGACGATCTTGACGGCGTTTGAGCTGGTAACGCACACGTCACTCCAGCTCTTGATCTCGACCGTGGAGTTGACGTAGCAGACCACGGCCAGGTCGTCGCCGTACTCGGCGCGCGCCGCATCGACCGTCTCGCGCTTGACCATGTGCGCCATGGGACAGTCCGCGCCCGGCTCGGGCAGCAGCACGGTCTTGGTGGGATTGAGCAGCTTGGCGCTCTCGCCCATAAACTCCACGCCGCACAGCACGATGGTCTGCTGCGGCAGGCTCTTGGCAAGCTTTGCCAGGTAGAAGCTGTCGCCGACGTAATCGGCCACAGCCTGGACCTCGGGCGCCACGTAATAGTGCGCCAGGATCACCGCGTCGCGCTGGGTTTTAAGTTGCTGAATGGCCTCGACGAGCTCTGCGGGCACCAATGCCGCGCGCTCCGTTGCCGTCGTTGCCGATGCTAGGCCGGCCGCGATATCGCGTGCAAGCTCCGACGCATCCATGTTCGCGCTCTGTGCCATCAAGGCCCCTCTCTTTTGGCGAATCTTGGGGCTTTAGTATGACACCTAGGTTTACAGCTGACAAGACAGCTGTAAACCTAGGTGTAAAGTTGAAATAAAGATTCGACCATGCGGCAAGTCCATATTCGAACTGGCAAGCTGAGGATAGCCGAGCTCTCGATAGCGCAGGAGGCATCTTTCGCCACCGCAATTCCGCTCGGCGCGAGTTGCACGCCGTGGGGCGCAAATGGGACACGCCTCCGCGAGCGGTCCGCGCCCAATGTGGCAAAATCGAACTACTAAGGGGGCTCAGAATGCTCAAGATTATTGCCTGCGACGATGACGTCGCTTTTCTAGATAGACTGCACCGGATGATCGACCGTTGGTCGATCGAGACGGGCACGGCGGTCGATGTTGCGCTCGTTACGCGCGGCGAGGACCTGCTGGCGCGCCATGCCGCGTCGCGCGCCGACATCATCCTGCTCGACATGATCATGCCGCTCGTCAACGGCATGGACACCGCACGCGAATTGCGCCAGGCCGACACCGCCGTGCGCCTGGTGTTCCTCACCTCGTCGCCCGAGTTTGCACTGGAGTCCTACGAGGTCCGCGCCTTCGACTATCTGCTCAAGCCCGTGACTTACGAACGCCTGGCGCAGTTACTCGACGAACTTTCGAGCATGCGCCCGGCGGCAACCGACGAGCTCGTGATCAAAACGTCCTTTGGCTACCACGCCCTGCGCCTGTCCGACATCGAATATGCCGAGGCGCGCAACAAGCACGTGGTCTTCCACCTGCGCGACGGACGCGATATCGAGGCACTCGAGTCGTTCCGCAGCGTCGAGGACCGTTTGGCGCAAAATGCCACCTTCTTTAAATGCCACCGTAGCTACCAGGTCAACTTGCGCAACATCGACCACTTCGATCGCACAGACATCGTCATGCGCTCGGGCGCGTGCATTCCGCTGTCGCGCAGCAGCAAGCAGGGGTTCCAAGACGCCTACTTTGCGGTGCGCTTTGAGGGCGGGAGGCGCTGATGATCTCCTCGGTCGAAATGGTCCTTTGGGCAATCCACCACGCCACGACGCTGCTCTTTGGCGTCTTTGCCTCGGCGGCGCTGTGCGGTATCGAAATCAATCGACGCCATGCACTCGAGTTGGTGGGGGTCGGAGCCGCAACCGGCGCTGCCTTTTCGATCGCCAATGTCGTTGGCGGAGAGCTTTTTGCCCGTCAGGTCTATCCGCTCGTCGTGCACTTGCCGCTTACCGTCTACCTATGCGCGCGCTACCACTTGAGTCCGCTACTCGCGACGTTGGGCGTCACCAGCGCCTATCTGAGCTGCCAGTTCAGCAATTGGATGGGCATCGCCGCATTTGCCGCAACCGATTCTCAGATCGCGTACTATCTGGCACGCATCGCTACCACGCTCGGCGTCTTTGCCGTCCTGCTGCATTGGGCCGGCGACATTGGACCCCGCTTGGCGATTAAAAGCCCCACCGAGCTGGGCATCCTTTTAATCCTGCCGCTCGTCTATTACATCTTTGACTATGCCACCAACGTCTACACCACGCTGTTCCACTCGGGCTCGGTGGTGACAGTTGAGTTTTTGGCATTTGCGCTCTGTGCCTTCTATCTTATGTTTCTTGCCGTTTACCTGCGCGAATACGAAGAAAAGGAAACCGCCGAGCGAGAGCGTTGGATGCTCGAAACCCGCGACAGCGCCGCCATCAAAGAGCTCGAGGCTTGGCGTCAATCTGGGCGCGAGCTGTCGATTCTTCGCCACGATATGCGCCACTTCCTACGCGGCCTGGCCACTTTAATTGAGGAGGGCCACACCGACGAGGCGCTCAAACGCATCGATGAGCTCTGCGAAGCCGGCGACCGCACCGCCGTACGCCGCTTCTGCGCCAACGAGACCGTAAACATCGCGCTTTCGTCATTCAACTCAGATATCAATAGAAACGGCATTACCGCCAACCTGCGCGCCGCCGTACCCGAAACCGTCCACGTAGGTGACGCCGACCTGTTTAGCGTGCTCTCAAATGCCTTGGAAAACGCTATCACCGCCGCAAGCGCCGCACCCCAAGGAAAGCGATTCGTCGACCTTGACCTGCGACTTGAGGACGGCCAGCTGTTGCTGTTAGTTTCCAACACGTTTGACCGCGCGCCGCGCATGGTCGACGGCATGCCCGTGACCCGGCATGCGGGCCACGGCTTTGGAACCAAGAGCATCAAACTTGCCGTGGAGCGCATGAACGGCAACTGCCAGTTCCGCATTAACGGCGATCGGTTTGAGCTGCGCGCTGTGATGTAGAAGTACGGCGCCGATCTCGCGGCGCGCCTCGCCCGCCAGGCAATCGCTCGCCGGTGCCGATCCGCTACAGTGGAGCGACCGCCGGGGTCAGCTGCTTGATGTAGGCCCACATGCGCTGCTTGGCCGCTTTGTCGGTCAGCGCCGCCTCAAAGCCATCGAGCGCGAGCACGCGGCGGCCCTGCACATGGGCGACCAGGCCGGGCTTGAGCATGGCGGTGTCGAAGTCATCAATCGCCACGAGCATATCGGCGTAGGTTTCGCGCATGGCATCGGCCGCGCTGTTATCGAGCAGCAGCACCGCCTCGGGATCCAGAGACTCAAGCGCCTCGCGGAACAGCTCGCACGGCAGAGTCTCGCCCACCGCGACCGCTCCGTCGCCTGCGCCGGCGACGCTTGCCAGCACGCAAAAATCCTCGGGCGCGTAGCCGATGGCCCCAAGCGCCTTGCGCAGCGCAGCACCGTCCGGACCGGCAGCCAGCTCGCCGCCCGAACGCTCGGCCTCGTCCAAATCGCCTTTGACCAGCACGATCGGCGAGCACGCGTTGCCCACGATGCGCACGCCACGGACCGCAAGCGATGTGAGCTCCTGCTCGGTCGCCTGGGCGATGGCTTCTTTTTTCTGGCTTTGTGACGTGGACATGCGCTCTCCAATCGTTTGCGTGCCCACCATTATATAAAAGAGCTGCCCGCGAGTGGTTGCTTTGCGGGCGGCTGGGTATAAGCACGGTCGTACTGAGTTTTACGCGGCCGAGCCGCGTCGTATTATGGAGGTCACCATGGCTGACATTAAGCAGATTACCCCCGAGAACTTCGATTCCATCGTTAACGACAGCCTGCCCGTGCTGGTCGATTTTTGGGCGCCCTGGTGCGGGCCCTGCCGATCGCTCTCGCCCATCGTGGACGAGGTAGCCGATGAGCTGGCAGGCAAGCTTGCCGTTGCCAAATGCAACGTCGACGACAACCAGGACCTGGCCATGAAGTATGGCGTCATGAGCATCCCCACGCTGATTGTGTTTAAGAACGGCGAGGAGATTGACCGCTCGGTTGGCGCTCTGCCCAAGGCGAGGCTGCAGGCGCTGCTGGAGAAGCATCTGTAATACGCTTGTTACTTGCCCGCCGTCCATGAGCGGTTTTGCACCGCTCGCCGGACTGCCGGGTGCGGCGCGTGCGACCACGGATAGTATGGTAGTCACAAACAGCCCCCAGTGAACGGGTGCGAGTCACACAGACTCGTACCCGTTTTCTTATGCAGCAGCGCATAGAGCGAGCGTAGTAAAATCTGAACCACTGAACTGCCCCATACAAAAGGAGATTTCCCATGCATGATGTTGGAATGAACATGAGCCAGCTTGCCATGAGCGTCAAGCAGGTCGACGACACCATCGAGCTCGCTCACGAATGGAGCCATCAGCTGCTGCATGCGACCGAGAATTTTGACATGGAGCGCATCGGCGCCAAGCTCGAGGCAGCCATGGCCGCGCTGCACGAGGCCCACGACGCACTCGAGGGCTACGAGGAAGCCATCGAGGCCGACCACAACTCCGTCGGCTCCGTGAAGCTGGTGTAACGTGGCCGAACACGAGCACGGCTGCGGGTACGAGCACGAGCATCCGCACGGGGCGGACGGTGACGCGGGCTGCCACTGTAGTGGTTCCGGCTCCGAGCTGGTCCGCTTTTCGGTTACCGCACCGGACGACCTGCTGCGCCGTTTTGACGAACAGATCGCGCGCCGCGGCGACGTGGCCAACCGCTCCGAGGCCGTGCGCGACCTGATTCGCGCCTCGATCGCCAAGGAGCAGATGCGCACGCCCGATGAGCATGTTATCGGGTCGCTCACCATGATCTACGACCACCATACCGGCGACCTGACGCGCCGTCTGGACGAAGTGCAGCACGACTACACCGACGAGATCGTATCGACCATGCACGTGCATCTGGATCACCACAACTGCTTGGAGATTCTGGCACTCAAGGGTCGCGGCGAGCGCGTCTACGAACTAGCCGACCGCCTGCTGGGCCTGCGCGGCGTTAAGCACGGCGAGCTCACGTGCGCCGCCACCAAGCAGAGCCTGGGGCTGTAGCGCACCTGTCCTTTTTTGGCCGGTTTTGATGAGGGGAGTCGCATGCGGCATGTGCATATTCATGTAACGGGCATTGTGCAGGGCGTTGGCATGCGGCCGTTTGTGTATCGCGAGGCCATGGCGCATGGCATTTGCGGATGGGTGCTCAACGCGGGCGACGGCGTGCATATCGAGGCGCACGCTCCGGCCGATGCGCTCGATGCTTTTGTTGCCGCGCTTTCTGCGCATGCGCCTGCGGCAGCCCGCGTTGAGCGAGTCGATATTGCGGATTTGGAGCCTGGCGGCTGGAGCGCTGCCGATGAGCAGGGCTTTCGCATTGTGGCATCGCAGGACCAGACCGCGCACACGACGCTCGTCTCGCCCGATATCGCCACCTGCGACGATTGCCTGCGCGAGTTGTTCGATCCCGCCGACCGACGCTATCACTACCCCTTTATCAACTGCACTAACTGCGGACCGCGCTTTACCATCATCCGGTCGCTGCCTTATGACCGAGCGGCCACGTCGATGAATTGTTTTCCCATGTGTCCTGAGTGTGCCGCGGAGTATGCCGACCCACTCGACCGGCGTTTTCACGCGCAGCCCGATGCCTGCTTTGATTGCGGGCCGCATATTACTTGGCGCGAGGCTGTGAACGGCGATGCGTGCGGGAATTCGTCCGCGACACCGGCCGTCGGCACCACACGCGAGGCCAGCGACGCTATCATCGAGCGCTGCGTCGAGCTGCTGGCCAGCGGCGGCATCGTCGCCATCAAGGGTCTGGGCGGATTTCACTTGGCATGCGACGCCTCCAACGAGCAGGCGGTAGCCGAGCTGCGCCGTCGCAAACGCCGCAGCAACAAGCCGCTTGCCGTTATGGTAC
Source organism: uncultured Collinsella sp. (assembly GCA_938023705.1). Classification (GTDB taxonomy): domain Bacteria; phylum Actinomycetota; class Coriobacteriia; order Coriobacteriales; family Coriobacteriaceae; genus Collinsella. The sequence continues at coordinate 857 of CALJDJ010000036.1, read as the reverse complement.
GCGACCTTGCCGACGTTGAACGCCTGTGCCATGTCAACGACGTTGAGCGCGGCTTGCTGGCCGGCAGCATTCGCCCCATTGTGCTGCTGCGCCGGCGTGCTGTTTGCGGGAGCGACGGCGATTCTCCCGACGCCCTCGTACTCGCACCGTCCGTCGCGCACGACCTGCCCGAGCTTGGCGTTATGCTCCCCTACACCCCGCTTCAGCATCTGCTGCTTGCCGTGGCAGAAGCCCGCGGTATGCACGCGCTCGTCATGACCAGCGGAAACCTGAGCGAAGAGCCCATCGAGACCGACGACGACCTTGCCTGGAAACACCTCGTTGCCGCCGGCATCGCCGACTCGTTGCTCGGTAACGACCGCGCGATCCTCTCGCGCTACGACGACTCTGTAGTGCGCGTGGTCGACGGCGCCGTTATGCCCGTGCGCCGCGCCCGCGGATACGCTCCGCAGCCGTTACCGCTGCCGGCATGCGACGGCACTGTACCCTGCATCCTCGCCTGCGGCCCGCAGCAAAAGGCGACGATTGCGCTCACTCGTGAAGGGGCGAACGGCGAGGCAACCTGTTTTGTGTCGCAGCATATCGGCGATGTTGAAAACGGCGAGACCTTCGATGCCTGGAACGCCGCGCGCACGCGCTTGGAAGATCTCTTTGACTTGGCGCCCGCCGCCTTGGCCTGCGATTTGCACCCCAGCTATCTATCGAGCCAGTGGGCGCGCGAGCAGGCACGGGAGCACAATCTGCCGCTCGTCGAGGTGCAGCACCATCATGCGCACATGGCCGCCTGCATGGCCGATAATGGTCAGAATGGGTCGGTGATCGGCCTTGTGTGGGACGGCACCGGACTCGGTACGGAC
>CALJDJ010000035.1 GCA_938023705.1 uncultured Collinsella sp. | reverse complement strand
CCTCGCAGTATCCGGTTCTCAAGGTGCACGCCTGGCGGCTGATCCGGTCCGACCGGGCCGCGCGGCAAGGAGATATACTGCCAGACCGGAGGGGCGCCGGGGGCGGGAATCGCGCACTCCATATTTTGTTCACAAATGAATAGGTCCCTCAGTCGCATCACTGAGGTTAAAACTGAAGCATTGGCTTCTGATATTGGCGATGACCAGCTGGTTTATAGGTGTTAAGGCATCGGTCATCTCTGGAGCGCCACTTTACTCCAAAAGCATCAGCTATTTGTTTCCCGTCGGTAAAAGGCAGGTTTTGTTCGCCAAGCGTTCTTATATATAGAGAAGTTCGGGTTCGAACCCGTGGCGCGGCAACAAAAAAGCGACCAGCCGGAGCCGATCGCTTTTTATTCTATGCTGGATCATCCAGAGGGCGCTTCCGAACTCATTTTCTCGCTGCCATTCATGCTTTCGAAGCATCGTTCGACCTCCACAGCCTCATGTTTTGAGGATCTGCCGTGTTTATCACTGTTATTAATGAGTGTGTGGAAGTGATCCTCATACAGATACGTGCGATCCGCCAGAGAACTGAGAAGCATCTCTCTGCAGCCCTCGTTGCCTATCCTCGCATCTCTCAGGTCTTCCGGAAATTCACAAGCAGTCTTAGAGTCAATTTGTTTCCGTTTTCAGAGACTTGTTTGAGAGTTTTTAAAGACAGTTCAAAACAATAAGTGAGACACCATAAAGCAGAGCAAGATGTGCCGGATAGAAAATGTAGAAGAAATATTTGAGCTTCAGCCCTCGCTTACCATTATAAAGATTGATAAGCAGCAACGAAACGACCGCGGCAGCAACATCAGGATTAAATACATTAGCTGTAGCAAACTCAAATCCGCCGCCAACTATATGGCATGACGAAAGGAGCACTGCACATACTGCAGCAAAGAACATCTTGGCCTTGCTGTCGTGGAATAAATAGAATGCAGCCACAAGCATAATGCCATACACACCGCCATCTAGTTTAGTGTATTCAGCTGCCAGTGCTGTCAAAACAATCAGAGCAGTTTCTGCGATGTATCTTTTCCGTTTTGAAAGACTTTGTATCTTTTCCAGAACAATCAAAAAGACCAAGGAAAGCAGGAGCTCACACATAACATTTTGTTGCCGAAGGTCAAATAGTTGCCCGGTTTGGACGAAATCGTATATGGGCTCCGCAATGATTGCGAAGACAAGCATATTTCGCAGGTACTTCTTTAAGTCATGAGTATGCAAAAATCCCTCAACTATCAAAAAGCAAAATAAGGGAAATGCAATTCTGCCAAGAACATGAAGCACATCCGAAGCCTCGCTTAGAATCGCCCACTGTTCGTCTGATATCTGACTGTACGATGCGTGAGTCATGATTCCATTGGTCAGGACGATCCTGCTTACATGATCGAGAACCATCGAAATGGCTGCTATTATCTTTAATGTGCTGCCGCTAATTCCGTATCTATTTGTTTTCATTTCGTATTCCTTACTTTGGGTGGGCCGTCAGGGGTTCAGCCTGCGCCGCAGGCGGCCGCTGCGGCGCTTCGCGCCATGCGCGCTGCGCTGGCAAACGCTCACGCGTTTACTCAGCTCCGCGCCCTTTCGGGTTCGAACCCGCGTCGCGGCAACAAAAAAGCGGCCGGCATCCACCAGTCGCTTTTCCATTCTATGGTGGGCCGTCAGGGGTTCGAACCCTGGACCTTGGGATTAAAAGTCCCCTGCTCTGCCAGCTGAGCTAACGGCCCGCGGGTGGCATTGTACCACGGTCTGGGACTATTCCCAACTCCATTGGCCGTTCTGGAAAATCACAACTTCACGTCCATCAGGCGTAATGCCCGTAATATCGATGTCGTCCGTGCCAATCATAAAATCGACGTGCGTGCTCGAGACGTTAACGCCATGCTCCAGGAGCTCTTCCTTGGACATGTCATACCCACCCTCGATACATTCGGGGAAACCGACACCTAGCGCGAGATGGCAGCTGGCGTTCTCATCATAGAGCGTGTCATAGAACAAAACGCCACTTTCACGGATCGGCGTGTTCTTGGAGATAAGCGCGACCTCACCCAGATGAGCGGCACCTTCATCGGTGTCAATGATGCTCGCAAGCGTCGCCTTGCCCACGCGGGCATCGTAGTCCGCCACGCGGCCGGCCTCGAACTTAATCCAAAAATCGTCGACCTTGTTACCGTGGTGAATGAGCGGCATGGCCGAGTACACGATACCGTCGGCGCGCATACGATCAGGCGAGGTGAAGACTTCCTCGGTGGGAATGTTGGGGAAGAAGGGGTGTCCATCGGGCGTCTTGCCCTTGCCGCCGGCCCACTCGTGACCCTTCGTCATGCCAATCGTCAGATCGGTTCCATTTTCCGCGGTGTAATGCAGGCGGTCAAAACGATTGTCGTTCAGGAAACGCAGGTTCTTTTCGAACGCCGCGTCATGAAGCTCCCAGTCGCTCTCCGGGTCCTGGCCATCGGCACGAGCGGTGTGCAGAATCGCATTCCATAGCTTATAGATTGCAACCTCATCGGCGTCTCCCGGGAACACTTCGTGCGCCCAAGCCACGACCGGAGCGCCGGCGATGCACCACGGATTGATGTTGTAATCCAGTCCACGGCGGAAAACTTTGCACTGCGTATTCCTCGCCTTGGATGCCGCGGCCGGCTTGGCTGGATCGATGCCCTTGAGGGCTGCAGGATCCGCACCCTCAATAAAGATAAAGCAGGCGCCATCCTGGGCCAGGGAATCCAACTGCAGGCGCTTCCACTCGGGCGTCTGCTCAAAATAGCTTTTATCGACATGCTCGTACGTGAGCCTCGTCACGGCATCATCGGCCCAAATGACCGTCACGTGGCCAGCGCCGGCGGCATAAGCCTCCGCGACCACCACGCGGGCAAAAGGCGCGCACTCGACCGGAGACTGAACGACAACCTCCTGGCCGGGCTTGACGTTTACGCCTTTGCGGACAACCAGGCGCGCATAGTTTTTAATCTTGGGCTCCAGGGCCTTCATGCCCTCCAGAGCTTCTTCGACCGTCAGGGCAGCTCGAATCATGTGCCACTCCATCTATCTATAGGACAATAATAAGGCGCGCCGCAAAAACGACACGCCTTATATCTTAGCGATAAGTGTGAATGCAAACGCTACTTCTTCTTGGAGTCCTTTTTGTCCTCCTCGGCAGCTGCGCGCTCGATAAGAGCGTTGAGCTTGTTCTCGGACATGCCCTCGGCCTGCGCGCGATACATGTTACGCAAGGGACGAATACGAACGAAGTCGTAGATAAAGTCACCCAGGATGATGACATAGGACAAAACGATGCCGACCATCTGAACAGGACTGGACACCGTGCCGCCGGGAGCGAAGTAGAGCGAAGCCCCGATTGCCACGACGAGCACCATGCCGATAGCGAGCACAGCCCACCAAATACGGCGGCGCTTGGTGTAGTCCTCATCCTGCTTGAGAAGGATATTCGACACCGTGTAGATGCGATCCTCGCGGGCGCGCTGCTTAGCCTTGCGGGCGCGCTTCTCCTCTTTAGAGAGGCCCTCGAGGTTCTCGCCCTTCTCGAGCTCTTTGCGGCGTGCCTTAGACGAAGCCGGCACGACGCGGACAGAGCTCGCTGCCTGACGGGCAGGCTTAGCAGATGCGGCGGACTTGCGCGCAACCCCGGTAACCTCGTGGGATTGCGTGCGCTTGTTCGTGGCGCTACGGGTACTCACTTATGCGTTCTCCTTCATGCTTGTGAACTGGGAGCCCGTGATGATCTGGAAGGCCTCGCGATAGCGCTCGGACGTGCCATCGATGACCTCGGCGGGCAGGTGCGGGGTCTCCCCCGTCATATCCCAGTTGGCCTTGAGCCAATTGCGGACGAATTGTTTGTCGTAGCTGGGCTGGATCTTGCCCTCCTCGTAGCTGGCAGCAGGCCAGAAACGGCTGGAATCGGGCGTGAGGCACTCGTCGATCAGCGTGACCTTGCCATCGATGACACCAAACTCGAACTTGGTGTCGGCAATGATGATGCCACGGGTCGCGGCGTACTCGGCAGCGGCCTTGTAGATCTTGAGGGAAAGGTCGCGAATCTGCGTGGCGATATCCTCGCCCACGATCTCGCAGCAACGCTCGAACGAGATGTTCTCGTCGTGGTCACCAATCTCGGCCTTCGTGGACGGCGTGAACAGCGGCTCGGGAAGCTTGGAAGCCTCGGTCAGGCCCTCAGGCAGCTGGATGCCGCAGACGGTGCCGTTCTCGTCGTAGGTCTTCTTGCCCGAACCGGTCAGATAGCCGCGGACGATGCACTCGATAGGAATCGTTTGGGCCTTTTTAACCAGCATGGCGCGGCCAGCGAGGTAGTCACGATACTCAGCAAACTCCTCGGGGAAATCCGCCGGGTCGATGGAAACGAGATGGTTGGGGACGATGTCGGCAAACTTATCAAACCAGAATGCCGAGATGCGATTGAGCACCTCTCCCTTAAACGGAATCTCGTCGGGAAGAATGAAGTCGAACGCAGAAATGCGGTCGGTGGCGACCATCAGCAGGTTTTCACCGGCATCGTAGATATCACGAACCTTGCCACGGGAATCCGGACGACGCTCCATCGTTGTCACGTGAGTCACTCCTTACCAAAATACGACAGTAATGCGGGTTCTTTCCCGCACGTTTTCGCAAACTCGGAGCGGCAGGGATGAAACCCCTCCTTCACCGAATAGCGAAAAGCTAGTGCTCCATTGTAGTAGATGCCGCGTCCGCCGTGTGCTCGCGAGGCAGATGAATCGTAAAAGTCGTACCCTTTCCAAGCTCCGACTCCACGGAAATGTAGCCATGATGTCGCTCGACGATCTGTTTAGTCACGGCGAGGCCCACGCCCAGACCGCCCGCCTCACGGGCACGGCTGGCATCGGCGCGCCAAAAACGGCCGAAGATGCGCGACAAGTCATCCTTGGCAATACCGATGCCGGTATCAGAAACGGCGACGCTGACGTGTTTGCGGTCACTGAGCACCGACACCACGACCCAACCGCCCTCGGGGGTATAGCGCATGGCGTTGCTCATGAGATTGATGACGCATTGTGTGATCATGTCGGGATCGGCTTCGACGACATCGTCGTGACCTTGGGTCTCGTCAGCAAAGCGCAAGCGCAGATCGCGGTCAACAAACAGGCGCTCCTGAGCGTTGACGATGGAACGCACGAAGGGAACCATGTCCACCGGCTCAAGGTTGAGCGGCGCTGTGCTGTTTTCCATGCGCGATAGATCGAGCATCTGCTGCACCAGACGGGCCAGGCGACGTGTCTCGGATGCAACGGTTTCCAGATGCTCGTCGTCGGTGGGATACACCCCATCCTGCATGGCTTCGACTGTCGCGAGCATGGCCATAAGCGGAGTACGAAGTTCGTGAGCCACGTCTGAGGTCAGGCGCTTCTCGTGTTTCATATCCTTCTCGAGCGAAGTGGCCATCTCATCGAAGGTCTCACCCAGCTGATCAATCTCGTCATCACCGCGCAAACCAGTACGAGCGGACAGATCGCCATCGCGAATTTGCTTGGCCGTGCTCGTAATACGATGAATCGGCTTGGTGAGCATGCGCGACACGAGCGATCCGATAACGACCGAAATGCAGATTGCAACAACCGCGGCGAGGGCCATGGCGTTAAAGGTCTTCTCCCTAAATGCAGAATCCGCCTTGGTGAGCAAGGCATCGGAGCCGATGGCCCATAGCTTTACCTGTCCGACATGCTCGCCCGAAGACGTTATGATTTCGACGTTGGCAACGCTATCGGAGTCGGTTGGAGCAGACGAGACCGGGCTATGCGATGCTTTTTTACCGCTCGAGCTGCTCGACGCCGATTCGCTCTCGCGCACATCGGCGGTCGCGCTTGCCGAAGGCCATGAGTCGTCATAGACGACAACGCCCTTCTTGTTGACGACCTGCATACTCAGGTCGTCGGATACCAAACTCGATGTCGCGACCGTGCGCAGCTCGCCCGCAGTCCAGTTGCCGTTTTCCTCATACGACGTCGCAAGCTTTTCGGCAGCTGAATTGGCGATCTCGACGATATTGGAGCGCGTGTAATCCGAAAAGACCGTGCCCCACACAACAGAGACCACGCCCACCAGCACCAATACCGTCATGAGCGATGTCAGAGCAAAAGCAAGTGCCATGCGCGAGGGATAGCTCATCGTTGGCCGTGAATCGGAACGAGGCGTGTTCCAACTAGCCTTGGAACCCGCCTCGCTCTCCTGCTTGTGCTTTTGTCCGATTTCAAAGCGCGCAGGTGTCATATGTGATTTCCCTATTTCTCGTCCGACTTATCGGTCTTGGCCGGAGCCTCGAAGCGATAGCCGACACCGTGGACGGTGTAGAGCCACTTGGGCTTCTTGGGATCATCGCCCAGCTTGGCGCGAAGGTTCTTCACGTGGCTATCGATGGTGCGCTCATAGCCCTCAAAGTCGTAGCCGAGCACCTTCTCGACCAGCTCCATGCGGTTGTAGACGCGACCGGGGTGACGGGCAAGCGTGGTGAGCAGCTTAAACTCGGAAGCCGTCAGGTCGACTTCCTTGCCCTCGACCAAAATCTTGTGGCCCGAGATATCGATGACCAGATCGCCGAAGTCGAGTACCTCGACGGCTGGCTCGTCGGCCTGATGGGCACGGCGGAACAAGGCGCGTACGCGCGCGACAAGCTCGCGCGGCGAGAACGGCTTAATCAGATAGTCGTCGGCGCCGAGCTCAAGACCGATAATACGGTCCTCGATCTCGCCCTTGGCAGTCAGCATGATGATGGGGACATCCGAGGTATCGCGAATGGTGCGGCAAACGCGCTCGCCGGGGATCTTGGGGAGCATAAGGTCGAGCACGACCAGGTCAAACTGATGCTTCTCGAACTCCTCGATCGCGGACTGGCCGTCGCCGACACCCACAACCCAGTAGCCTTCGCGCTCGAGATAGGCAGCGACGGCGTCACGGATTGCCTTCTCATCCTCGACCAGCAGAATCTTTTTTGCATCTGAAGCCATAACACGGCCCCCCTGTCTCAATCAGCTAAGAACAAGCCCATTTTAACGCACCTGAGCCCGCCGGATGCCACTATGACGCGGCAGCTCGGCGGGCGGTACTCACAATTACAACGCGTTTATTCCCCTGTTGGCGCCTTTTTAACCCCTCTAAGCTTAAAGAGAGAATAGGCGTGCGGTGACCGTCTCGGGTATACCCTGGCTGTTGCGCACCGTGGCGTACGTAAGGAATGAGTCCGATTTTCCCGCCGTAGCTGGATAATCGCCATATTCCAAAGCGCGGTCGGGCGACAACAGCGAGCCATAGGTCTTGGCAGAGGTGTCGATGAGAAAATGCGACGCCTGCACCTTAACAAGGTATTTATTCTTCTTGCCAGCCGCACATGCGAGCGGCTCGCGTGACAGGAAGAGGTACGGCCCTCCCTCATTACCGATATACGTGCCCATGTTGCCCAAGCTGCCCACGCCACTATAGGTCGCCTCGATAGAAAACACGAAGGTATCGCCCATATATACGGCCTCGAAAGGCGAGACTGACGAGGGAAGGACTAGCTGGGCACGTTTGGTGTTGTTGCCGTCGGTCAGATCGATTGCCGTTATGCCATAGTAGACGCCCTCGTCGTTGCGGACACGCGGCGAGATGGTCAAAATGCCGTCACTCGCACGCGGGGCCGATGCAAAGCGGCCCGTCGATTTCCAAATTGTCTCGGCCTTGGATTCATCAAGCGAGCGACGATAGCAAAACGAATCACTACTCGTTTTATTGCCGCCTGCCGAAGGCATTTTATACCAGATGACTGATGACCCGTACGCCGTAAACAGTGGCGGATCATAGTCCTTGCCACCCCGATCGAGCTCAACCACGTCGCCAGAGAGCGAAGCGCCCGACAGATTTTGAGCGTAGAGCTTCCACGATGAATTGGCAAAGTTCATCTCAACCCACGCAAACACGCCATCGCCGGCACGGACATCGTAAAATGCATATCCCGTGCCCTCGATAGGATCCTCGATTAATGTGGTAAGCGAGCCATCGCCCAGGTTGAGCACACCAAGCGTATTGGCATGCAGGGCAGAAGCAGGCGCCATCATCGCGGCAGCGTAGTCACCATCGCAGTAGTACAGCAGCGTACCCAAGGGCAATGTCCATGAAGCCGCCGGCTCAAGATCGATGTCGACTGCCTCGTACTCATCAGTGATCGAGACAATCTTCGAATCGTCCTTGATAACCTGCGGCTCGCCGGCGGCATCATCACTCGTGCCCGTTTTTTTCGAGCAACCGGCCAGTACGGCAGCAGCACCGGTAGCGGCGCCACCCAGTACAAAACCTCGACGCGTTATTCCATTCTTAAAGCGATCAGCGGTGCCCATTAGGCGATCTCTGCGCGAGCGGCCTCGATGGCGCGCGTAAGCTGATCGGCGCAAGAGGTCTTCTTCATGCCGCAGGTATTGCCGGCAAGAACCTCAATCACGCGATCAGCAGGAGCACCCTCGACCAGCTTAGAGATAGCCTTGAGATTGCCGTTGCAGCCGCCGGTAAACTCGACGCCCACCACCTTGCTGCCGTCATCGGACAGGTCAAGGTGGATATTGCGAGCGCATACGCCCTGAGGCTTGTAATCAAAACTAATCATTGCGTTCCCCTCTCGTAAAGCAATTTCAGACGTCTATTATCCCCGTCCGAACCGATAAAGTATCGCGGGCACCGATTCAACATTCCCCAATGCGCAAACCGGCGGTAGCAATACTAGCAATCTGCTTCCCGAGCGTGGACTTTTCGTTTCTCTTGATACATGTTGTGGTCAGCGATGTGGTAAATCTCGGTCAGTGTATAACCGGGTGCCTCTGCCGTCGCGACGCCAAACGACGCACTGACTGTCAGCACCTCATCGCTCGCAGCAGCAAGGCTGAGGCGAAGATCTTGCACTACTTCACATGCGGATTCGCGATCGGTGTGAGGGCAAATCAGCAAGAACTCGTCGCCACCAATGCGCATAGGCACAAACTTCTCGCCTGCCGTTCGCCTCAATACAGACGCCGTACGCCGTAGCAGCTCATCGCCCATTTCGTGACCATAGAGATCATTGGTATGCTTGAGGAAATTGCAGTCCATCATGATCACACTCACGGGCAGGGACTCGTTCACCAAGTCATCGCCAAGGGACTCAAGGTAATTTCTATTGCGAAGCCCCGTCAGCTTGTCCTGGAAAGAAAGCTCCTCGGCGCGCTTTGTCATCGAGATGTTATGCGTCGCCACGACGACCGATTCCAGTCGACCCTGCTCATCGCGGCGCTGTGGAACAACCTGCAGCGAATACCACGTACCTCGGCAGTCTCGTACCTCGGCATCCAAGTACGGCACGCCCTCCATACGATCCCGAAGCGTCTTTATATCTAAGAGCTCCATGACCGCCTCGCGACTTTCGGGACTCACAATGTCTCGGCAAACCGTTGCAAAAAAGTCATATGCCTCGGCGTGCTCGTCAAATATCTTCGCCACCGATGGCGACATGTTAATCCCCTCGATCTCGAGCGTGTCGAGATGCAACAGGAGGGTCGACTCATACGCGGAACTGATGGCATTGATGATGCCGAGCTGCTTGTCCTTTTCGGCCAAATTGCGACGATCGGCGACGATACGCACCAACAGCACTACAACCAAAAACACCAGGAACGCCAGTACGCCGGCAGCGATAAATGAAATCCTACCCGACATGACCTCAGATTTGGGATAGAGCGCAAACAGGCGATAGTCCTTATACGCCGCACGCACGGCATACCAGGTACTTCCCCGATATTCGACACGTGTTAAGCCTTCGTCTTTCCAATCAATTCCGCTATCGGCAAGAAGCCGGGCGAGAGCTATATCGACGGTCGAATCGTTTGAAGAAACGATTTGCATATCGCGCATCACGAACACCGTTGGGCTCTGATGGAATGTGTTGTTCACGAGCACGTCGGCGATCGTATACGAATAATCATCGGCGGGCTCGGGCGCAAGCGATCGATACCCCAGCGCTACGCCATCACCGTACGGAACAACACTCACGGCAAAATCGACATCGCGACGCTCAACGACCGTCGAGTAGGACACCTTGGATCCTCGATACATCGATGCGACCGACGAACAGGCCAGCTCCTCTCGCCACAGCATCAGCGGATCGCGACCGTCAATATCGTAATGAGCGGCCATATGGCCGTCGGCGTCCATGACCAACATTCCCGAAAGGTGCTCGGTATGGACGTACTCCTCGACGAGGTCATCGTTGACTTCAACGTGATCAGCTGGCAAGAACGTCGAAAACGACTCGAGCGCGGCATCCAAATTGTGCGTCGCTTCGGTTTTTCTTCCCTGTTCATATCGGTCATATTTTTCGCAGGCGTTTTTTAAAAACACCATGGTTTCCTGACCAAACCCAAGCGTTTTATCGAGACAGCGATGCGTGCCGACCACATACAGCAGACCCAACAGGACAGCGCTGACCACAACGCAGATAGCCGCGGTGACTAATGCCTTTCGGCGCAAGCGGCGCTCATCATTTGTCATGATTCCGCTCCTTGCCCGTCCGTCGTCGCCCCTGCCTTGTACTTGCCCACAATGCGCTCAATCGTGCCATCTCGATCCATCTCGAACAGCACGGTATTGAGGTTTTTGACGTACTCCCCCTCATAGCCGTCCTTAAACGCGACGCCAAGGTCAACCGTCATAACGTTGTCGGCAAACACACGGTACAGGCCGGGATACTGGGCGACGAGTCGATCGAGCGACTGAACGTCCGCCATCCAACAGTCAACATACCCCTTGACGAGGGCGGCTTTGCAGAGTTCGGCGGAGCCATATGATTTGATATGCACGTCCGACGAGATTTCCAGATCGCCTGCAAGCAATCGGCGTTCACTCACCGAACCGGAAATCACCGCAACAGTCTTGCTGCCATCGAGATACGCCAAGGACTTGATACCACTCGTTTTCTTGGTGGCAACCGAAACCGTCAAGGTTAGATACGGCTCAGTCCAGTAATACTCGTCTTCGCGATAACAGGGCGAATAGTCGCACCACAGGCAATCGATCTCGCCGTTTTTGAGCAGGCGATCGCGATCATTCCAAGATATGTCAATGAATTGCGGCTTGATTCCCGCACGCTTGCAAGCCTCGCGGGCGATATCGATATCGATACCGGCGTAATCGCCCGCGATATCGGTATACACATAGGGATCGTTATCCGTAACGCCGATTTTGAGCACCGGGAGATCTTTATCGGATTCACTCGATGAGGTAGAACTGCTTCGAGCGGTATACGTCAGGGCAACCGCACAGACAGCAACAAGGAGTATGAGCACAGACGAGACAATGGCGGCTCGCTTGATACGTCTGGGCACGCGCCCCCTTTCATCGAAACAGCAGTGAAGTTCATTTTATTACCGGGGGCCGATACAGCAGCGAATCAGAACCACCCTTAAAAAGGGTGGTTTGCTCTTAGGGTATAACCCACGGGCCCCGGGCTCGCGTCTAAAGGCGCGGGCCCGGAC
>CALJDJ010000034.1 GCA_938023705.1 uncultured Collinsella sp. | reverse complement strand
CAACATTCAGCTTGTTCTGGTCGCGGTTGTGACACTTCGGGCACTCCCAAACCAGCTTGCCGTCCTCCTGCACGATGCTGATCTCGCCGTCGTAGCCGCACACCTGGCAGTAGTCGCTCTTGGTGTTGAGCTCGGCGTACATGATGTTGTCGTAGATGTACTGCATCACGCGAATGACAGCCTTGAGGTTGTCCTGCATGTTGGGAACCTCAACGTAAGAGATAGCACCGCCCGGCGAAAGCTGCTGGAACATGCCCTCAAACTTAAGCTTATCGAAGGCATCGATCTCCTCGGACACGTGGACGTGATAGCTGTTGGTAATGTAGCCCTTGTCCGTCACGCCCGGGATAATGCCAAAACGACGCTGCAGGCACTTGGCGAACTTGTAGGTCGTCGACTCCAACGGCGTACCGTACAGCGAGAAATCGATGTCGCTCGCAGCCTTCCACTCGGCGCACTTGTCGTTCATGCGCTGCATGACGGCCATGGCAAACGGCGTGCCTTCCTTCTCGGTGTGGCTGTGGCCCGTCATGTACTTGACGCACTCATACAGACCAGCATAGCCCAGGCTGATGGTAGAGTATCCGCCCACGAGCAGCTTGTCGATCGTCTCGCCCTTCTTCAGACGAGCGAGGGCGCCGTACTGCCACAAAATCGGTGCAGCGTCAGAAAGCGTGCCCATCAGGCGCTCATGACGGCACAGCAGAGCACGGTGGCACAGCTCAAGGCGCTCGTCGAAGATCTTCCAGAACTTGTCCATGTCCTGATGCGAGCTCAGCGCGACATCGGGCAGGTTGATGGTCACAACACCTTGGTTAAAGCGGCCATAGTACTTAGGTTTGGTCGGGTCATAGTTCAGCGCGTTGGCGACATTGTTAAAGCCGTTGCCCGAGCGGTCGGGCGTCAGGAAACTGCGACAACCCATGCAGGTGTAGCAATCGCCGTTGCCGGCGGTCTCGCCCTTCGACAGCTTGAGCTCGCGCATCTTCTTCTCGGAGATGTAATCGGGCACCATGCGCTTGGCGGTACACTTGGCAGCCAGCTGGGTCAGGTAGAAGTACGGGGAATTCTCGTGAACGTTATCGTCCTCGAGTACATAGATAAGCTTGGGGAATGCCGGGGTAATCCACACACCGGCTTCGTTCTTAACGCCCTCATAGCGTTGACGAAGCGTCTCCTCCACGATCATGGCAAGATCGTGCTTCTCCTGGGGCGTACGGGCCTCATTGAGATACATAAAGACCGTCACGAACGGCGCCTGGCCATTGGTGGTCATAAGGGTCACGACCTGATACTGAATCGTCTGGACGCCGCGACGGATCTCATCGCGCAGACGGTCCTCAACGACCTCACGGACCTTTTCGGCAGATGCCGAAACACCGAGCTCCTCAAGCTCGCGAGCGACCTCGCCGCGAATCTTTTGACGGCTCACCTCAACAAACGGGGCAAGATGGGTCAGCGAAATAGACTGGCCGCCGTACTGGGAGGAAGCAACCTGGGCGATAATCTGCGTCGCGATGTTGCAGGCAGTCGAGAAGCTGTGCGGCTTCTCGATCAGCGTGCCCGAGATAACGGTGCCGTTCTGAAGCATATCCTCCAGGTTCACCAGGTCGCAGTTATGCATGTGCTGGGCAAAGTAGTCGGAATCGTGGAAGTGGATCAGGCCCTCGTTGTGGGCATCCACGATCTCCTGGGGCAGCAGCACGCGCTGAGTCAGGTCCTTGGAAATCTCGCCGGCCATGTAGTCGCGCTGAACGGAGTTGACGGTCGGGTTCTTGTTAGAGTTCTCCTGCTTGACCTCTTCGTTATTGCACTCGATCAGCGACAGAATCTTGTCGTCGGTCGTGTTCTTCTGGCGCTTCAGGCTCTGGACATAGCGATAGATGATGTAGTGGCGGGCGACCTCGTAGCAGTCGAGACGCATGATCTCGTCCTCGACCAAATCCTGGATCTCCTCGACCGAAACGGTGTGGCCCGCGTTCTCGCATGCCTCGGCGACGTTTTGCGCCGCATAAACCACCTGGCGGTCGGTTAGACGAGAGCTCTCCTCGACCTCCAAGTTTGCGGCGCGAATCGCATTGACGATCTTATCGATGTCAAAGACAACCTCGGTGCCGCTGCGCTTGATGATCTTCATCCTCTTGCCTCTTTCGCGTCGTAGTCTCATTGCGCTTCAGAGCCAAACGATGCCCGGCAGGGCTTGCCCCTGTCTTGCGGCGCCGTCGCGCAATCTGTGTTCTCGATAAACCATAGGTCCTCATGCGGACAATCCTCGCGGCCGATCAAGCGGCTCAAAGATCTATCCAAATGGGGCAAATAAGGTCCTCGTTCTCTGTCCGCCATCTATCATACGACAAAGAGGCATCTATATCCTGTATTCTTTTTTTAGTTCAAACACAACATATAGTGTTTCAGCAGGTCAAAGCAATTGGTCATTTTGCAGACGCATTAATTATGAGGGGTTCTTGGCAAGTCGGTAAAACGTTACCAACACGGCTACCTGCATGGCAGTTATAAAACCCCCTTAGTCAAGCCGCTGACAAATCCTACCAAAACCAAGCCGCTCACGCCAAAAGAATCCAAAAGATTATGCTTGACCAACATGTTGCGGTCGTGCCTTGCCGAGCCCCATGTAACCGCGGCACGAATCCTTGAAAGATATGTGTATGCAAACAGAGAAGATGAGAGTTTTCTCGGATGGCTACTGAGAAACATCCCAGAAGATCAAAAAACTCGAAATTTGGTGACGTATTTGGCGACCCATTTGGCGAGCAAAATAAAACAGCCCAGAGGCTAAGCCTCTGGGCTGCGAACATTTGGTGGGCGTTAGAAGATTTGAACTTCTGACCTCTTCCGTGTC
>CALJDJ010000033.1 GCA_938023705.1 uncultured Collinsella sp. | reverse complement strand
GACTTGCAGCGACGGACCTCGGGACGCTCTTACACCACGTCTGCGCGCGCCACCCACGGGCTCTGGAAGGGGCTATCAAATAGGTTTCAGGGAGTCGGTTCGAGGCCACAGAACGAAAAACGGGGGCACAGGATGAACCTGCGCCCCCGTTTTTTGGGTATTGCGGTTGTTTGCCGCCGGTTTTACGCCGCTTCGTCGAACTGCGAGTTGTACAGGTCGGCGTAGAAGCCGCCCTGGGCGAGCAGTTCGTCGTGTGTGCCCTTCTCGACGATGTCGCCGTCGCGAATCACCAAGATTACGTCGGCGTTGCGGATTGTGGACAGGCGGTGCGCGATGACAAAGCTCGTGCGGCCCTGCATCAGCGCATCCATGGCGCGCTGAATAAGCTCCTCGGTGCGGGTATCGACGTTGGAGGTCGCCTCGTCCAAAATCAGCGCCGGACGGTCGGCCAAAATGGCGCGGGCGATGGTCACGAGTTGGCGCTGGCCCTGTGAGAGGTTGGTGCCCTCCTCATTGATCATAAAGTCGTAACCGCCGGCGAGCGTATGGATAAAGTGGTCGCAGCGTGCGGCGCGCGCGGCGGCCTCGACCTCGGCGTCAGTCGCATCGGGACGTCCGTAGCGGATGTTCTCGCGGATGGTGCCGTTAAACAGCCAGGTATCCTGCAGCACCATGGCAAACTCGCCGCGCAGTGCCGCGCGGTCCCAGTCGCGCACGTCGACGCCCTCGACGCGCAGCGAACCGCCGTCCACGTCGTAGAAACGCTGCAGCAGCTTAATGAGCGTGGTCTTGCCGGCGCCGGTGGGGCCGACGATGGCGATGGTCTGACCGGGCTGCGCCTCGCAGCTAAAGTCGTGGATGATGGTCTTGTCGGGCGTGTAGCCAAACTTGACATGGTCAAACTCAACGTGGCCGGGGCGCTTCTCGGGAATCTGGGCGTCGGCCTTCTGCTCCTCCTCGGGCGCGGCGAGGAACTCAAAGACGCGCTCGGTGGCAGCGGCCATCGACTGCATCGTGTTGCTCACGTTGCCCAGCTGCTGCACCGGCTGCGTAAAGTTGCGCACGTACTGGATAAAGCTCTGGATGTCGCCGGGCGTGGCATTGCCGGTCAGCGCGAGCTGTGCGCCCACCACGACAACGCCCACGTAGCCCATGTTGCCCACCAAGCTCATAAGCGGCATCATCAGGCCCGATAGGAACTGCGAGCGCCAGCCACTAATAAAGAGACGGTCGTTTTGACGGTCGAACTCCTCGATTGAGGCCTCGGCGCGGTCGAACACCTGAATAACGTTCTGGCCGGCAAAGTCCTCCTCGATAATGCCGTTGACGGCGCCCAGGACTTGCTGTTGCTCGCGGAAGTACGGCTGCGAGAAGTGAATCATCACGGTCAGGATAATCGCGGCAGCCGGCAGCGTGAGCACGGTGACGCCGGTGAGCGGCAGACTGATCGACAGCATCATGACGAGCACGCCGATAATCTGCGTCACCGATGTGATGAGTTGTGTCACGCTCTGGTTGAGTGACTGACCCAGCGTGTCGACATCGTTGGTGATGCGGCTGAGCACGTCGCCCTTGCTGTGGCCGTTGAAGTAGCTCATCGGCACGACAGCGATCTTGGCGGCGATCTCCTTGCGCATGCGGTAGCAAATCTTTTGCGTGACGCCGGTCATGAGCCAGCCCTGGATGAGGCCGCAGACAGAGCTTGCCAGATACAGGCAGAGCAAAAAGCCGAGCGTCTTGGCGATCCAGGCAAAGTCAACGTCGCCGGTACCGTTGACCTTGGCAACCAGGCCCTCGAACAGCTTGGTCGTAACCTGGCCGAGCACCTTGGGCCCCACAATGTTAAAGATGACCGAGCATACGGCAAAGGCGACGGCGGCAAACACGGCAATCTTGTGCTGGCCGATATAGCCGAGCAGCTGCCTCATGGTGCCCTTAAAGTCCTTGGCCTTTTCGCCGCGGCCCATACCACCCATGCGGCCCATGGGACCGCGCCGGCGGGTGGGCTTGGGAATCTGAGTCTTGGTCTCGTCTGCCATTAGCGCTCGCCTCCTTCCATGACGGCTTCAATCTCTTCTTGGGTAAGCCCCAACTCCTCGGCGGAAAGCTGCGACTGTGCGATCTCCAGGTATGCCGGGCAGTTGTGCAGCAGTTCCTCGTGCGTGCCGGTGCCCACTACGTGGCCGTCGTCGAGCACGATGATCTGATCGGCGTGCATGATGGTCGCGATGCGCTGGGCCACGACCACGAGCGCGGCGTCGGTAACGTTTTTGGCAAGCTCCTCGCGCAGGCGCGCGTCGGTCTTGTAGTCGAGGGCGCTAAACGAGTCATCGAACACCACGACCTCGGGCTTTTTGGCCAACGCGCGGGCGATGGCCAGGCGCTGGCGCTGACCGCCCGAGACATTGGAGCCGCCCTGGCTGATGGGGGAGTCGTAGCCGCCCTCGCGCTCGGCGATAAAGTCCTCGGCCTGTGCGATGCGTGCCGCCTGGCGCATGTCATCATCGCTCACCATGTCGCCGGCAAATTTGAGGTTGCTCTCGACAGTGCCCGAGAACAGACGCCCCTGCTGCGGGATATAGCCAATGCGGCGGCGAAGCTCGGAAAGGGTCATATCGCGCACGTCGATGCCGTCGAGCGAAATGCTGCCGCCGGTGACGTCGTACAGGCGCGGGATGAGCTGCACAAGCGTGGACTTGCCCGAACCCGTGGAGCCGATGATGCCGAGCATCTGGCCGGCGTGCGTGGTGAAGTTCACACCGCTGATGACATCGGCGTGGGCATCGGGATACTGGAAGCTCACGTCGTGGAAGGCGAGCTCACCGCGCGGCGCGTTGGCCGCGGGCAGTTTGGGCGAGACGGGGTCGTTGATGCTCGTGGGACAGGTGATGACCTCTTCCACGCGCTCGGCTGCGACCTCGGCGCGGGGCAGGATGACCGAAACCATGGTGAGGATCATAAACGCCATGACGATCTGCATGGTGTAGGAGATAAACGCCATCATGTTGCCGACCTGCATCACGCCGTCGGACACGCCCTGCGCACCAAACCAGACGATAAGCACGGTGATGCAGTTCATGACGAGCATCATGAGCGGCATCATAAAGCTCATGGCGCGGTTGGTGTAGAGCTGCGTGGTCATCAGGTCGAGGGACGCCTGGTCAAAGCGCTCGAGCTCATGCTCCTCGCGGTTAAACGAGCGGATGGGCATAAGGCCGTCGAGCAGCTCGCGGGCGGTAAGGTTCACGCGGTCCACAAAGCTCTGCATCTTTTTGAACTTGGGCATGGTGAGGCCCATAAGCACGCCGACGACGGCCGAGACCGCGATGATGGCCACGGCGATGGTCCACTCCAGGCCGGTGTGGTTGGCCAGGACGCGCATGACGGCGACGATGCCCATGACGGGCGCCATGAGGCACATGCGGATAAACAGGGTTGCGGCCATCTGAATCTGCTGAATGTCGTTGGTGCAGCGGGTGATGAGCGAGGCCTGGCTAAACTTGCCCACCTCGGCCGGCGAGAAGTGCATAACCTTGTTGAAGGTCTCGCGGCGCAGGTCGCGGGCGATGGAGCAGGCGGTGCGCGAAGCCACGGCACCGGTCAGGATGGTGGCGACCAGCGACACCAGACACAGACCAAACATCGTGGTCGCCATGCGGCCCAGGTAGGCGTTCTGCACGTCGGCGGGGTCGATACCCTGTGCCTTGTACTCGTCCTGCACATAGCTCACGGCGCGTTGGGTCACGATGGAGCCCGACATGGAGCCCATTTTGTCCGCCATACCGTTGGCGCCCTCGACGAGCTTGCCTTGGTCGATTAGGCCGCCTTCAACGCCTAGACGCAGGCTCTTCATGGTGATCTTGCCGCCGTCGGCATCAATCTGCTTTTGCATATTCTGCGCCGCTGCGGCCTTTTGCTGCATCTTGGCGAGCTGGTCGGGCGTCATCGCTGCCATTTGCTCGGGCGTGGGCATGGCTTGGGCGTCGCTGTTGCCTTTCTCGCTGGACGCGCCCATCATGTCGCCCATGGAGCTGGCGTCGATGCCTTGGTTGAGCGAAAGGACGACGGTCTCGGGCAGGCTCATAATGTCGGCAATCTTGCCGCCATCGGCACGCTCTTCCTCGGTGCCCTTGTACGTTCGAATGCCGTTTTTGTCAGCCTTGCTAAACACGGCCTCCACAGCTTTGGCGTCCTTGGTGCTCATAAAGAGCTCAAGGTCATCGAGTGATTCGGCACGAATGGTGTCGGGCACGGGCGAGGCGATGCCGCCTTGCTGTACGCCCACGTCGACGATGTCGCTCATGTAGGTAGGCAGTGCCAGATCGGCGTTGCAGCTGATTACGATAAGTACGATAGCTGTGAACAGTGCCAGGACATGCTTTTTAAAGAGCTTGAGAATCCTCACTCGGCATCTCTCCTTTCTTGATTGCGGTCGATAATTTCGTTGAAACGCCTTAGAAGGCGCACCATCTCTTGGGTATCTGTTTCGCCGAGCTGCTCGAGGAAGGCCGCGGTGCGCTCCTCGAATTCCCGACGTTTGATTTCGAGATTCTGGAATCCCTTATCGGTCATCGTGACGTGTACACGACGACGGTCGGTCTTTGAGTGCTCGCGCTCGACCCAGCCCTTGGCTTCGAGAGTGCGTAAGATATTGGCGATGCGGGCACTCGAGACCCAGGCGCGATTTGCGAGTTCGCTCGGCGTGAGCGAACCGCCAGCGAGCATGAGGGCGCGCATGACAGCCATCTCGCCGCCGAGAGCTTTGTCCGCAGAGCGTGAAATGCGATGATGCATGCTGCCAAACTCAGTTAAGAGCTGACGCCCAAGCTCATGGAAATCGGTATCTTCCACCGAAAACCCCTAACACTAGAAACTATTTTCGGTGAAAGATGATACCCGCATATTCGGGCCTCATGCAGTGGGCAATATAAAGAGCGCATAAAGAGTTAAAAAATTCAATTGCTGAAGCGTTTCAAAGAACTATTATGCCCGCGGTTAGGCGAGGGGTTGTCACCACCATGACGACTGGGACTCATTTATCGCCACGTGCGATGCTCCAACTTCCCGCAAGGAGACACCTTATATAAAGGGGGATGGAGTCATGGCATTTGACTTCACGGGCAAGACCGCGATTGTCACGGGTGGCACTCAGGGCATTGGCCTCGAGATTGCCAAGGGTATCGTTGCGGGCGGCGGACACGTCGCGCTCATCGCAAGGAACGCTGCCAAGGGTGAGGCCGCTGTGGCCGAGCTTGGCGAGGGCAACAAGTTCTATCAGCTCGATGTTGCCGATGCACCCAAGGCACGCGAGACCGTCGAGCAGATTTTCACCGATCTGCCGCAAACCAACATCCTGATCAACTGCGCTGGCGTCATCAGCACCAAGAAGTTCGACGAGATCGATGACACCGAGTGGCGTCGCACCATCGACATCAACCTCAACGGTACCTTTACCATGATGAACGCCGTGTACCCGCACTTTAAGGCGGCCCACGCCGGCACTATCGTCAACGTGAGCTCTGTTGCTGGCAAGATCGGTGGTGGCCTGCTTGGCACCGCTGCCTACGCCAGCTCCAAGGCAGGTGTTAACGGTCTAACCAAGGCAGTCGCCAAGGAAGGCGGCAAGTTTGGCGTCCGCTGCAACGCCGTGTGCCCGTCGCTCACCCTTACCGATATGACCTCGATTCTCTCTGACGAGAACTCTCAGCGCATCATCAACGGTATTCCTCTGGGCCGCGCCGCCCAGGCCAGCGAGCCTGCGCAGATGGTGCTGTTCTTCGCTTCCGACCTCGCCAGCTTCGTGAACGGCGAGATCGGCGACTGCGACGGCGGCATCGTCTTGGACGGGTAATACCCCACGACGATTATTCGGCGACGGTTCCTGCGACTCGGGACCGTCGCCTTCTTTCTGACATAGGCGCGTGCGGCTACGATTCGCATGCATCCAAAGGAGATATATATGAGTGAATCGACTGCGGTGGAGGCGCCGGCGGCAAAGGAGCCGTTCTTTAAGATGTCCTCCATCCCGGGTGCCAATATTTTGGTGCCGCTTTTGCTGGGCTGCCTGCTCAACACGCTATTCCCCGACCTGTTCAAAACGCTCGGCAGTTTTACGCTTGGCATGACTCAGCAGGGCGCAGGCCCGCTCGTGGGCGCTTTTTTGCTCATCGTCGGTACGACGATTTCGTTTAAGAGTGCTCCTGCCGCCGCTGCCCGCGGCGCCATCATCATCGCCGTCAAGCAGATCGTGGTCGTTGCCGTGTCGCTGCTCATCCTTTATGTATTCAACGACAACCTGTTTGGCATCTCTGCCATGGTGATGCTGGCCGCTTGCACCGGCGCCAACAACGCTATGTACGCTGGTCTGATGGGCACCATGGGCAATGAGGCCGAGCGTGGCGCCGTCGCCATCACCACGCTGGTTGTCGGCCCTCCGGTCACGATGATCGTGCTCGGCGCTGCCGGTCAGGCTCCGATCGGCTGGTCGCTCGTGGGCGCCATCCTGCCGATCGTCGTCGGCATTATTCTGGGTAACCTCTTCCCGAGCTTTAAGAAGATGATGGCACCGGCACTTTCCGCCATCATCGTGCTCGTCTTCTTTGCCATGGGCTCGACCATGACCTTTGGCCAGCTCATTAATGGCGGTCTTCCCGGTATTCTGCTCGGCGTGATCTGCTCGGTGGTCTTTGCAATTCCCGTCATCGCGGTCGATAAGCTCACGGGTGGTACGGGTGTCGCAGGTGCGGCCATTTCGAGCTGCGCCGGAGCCAATGTGGCCACGCCTGCTGCCATGGCAAGCGTCAACGAGGCCTTGTACGGCGGTGTGGTGCTCGCGACGGCCACGGCACAGGTTGCTGCCTGTGCAATCGTGACTGCTATTTTGACCCCGCTGGTCACCAGCTGGTGCTACAAGCATTTTGAGGGCCAGCAGAGCAACAGCAAGGCAACGACCGACAAGGCCGCCTCAGCCGCCTAATGCCAAGCGGCAATCAAAGCTAAAAACTAGTCACGCCACAGGGCGGCCACGGGGGATCCCGTGGCCGCCCTGCAGTTTCTGTAGGGTCTCTGGAACACTTTACCCTGCTAAAGCTGGCATAACAGCTAGAGTGAACGTCGTACAAAGGCAAGGAAAAATACCAAACAAATCGGTGAACGGTAGTTGTTCGCGCTCGCATTTCCTGCGGGTTTGTAAAAAACGCCTTTATGATATAAAAAAAGAAACATATAACAGCCCAGATGGAGAGGGTTGCTATGTTATCCTTCTCAAACGGGTGAAATCTTGGGTTTTGGGTTGTAGTTCCAAGGTGGACAAACGTTTTCCCTGCACCAACGTGTGGTGAAGAACGGAAGAAGCCGGTAGTGCAAGCCGAACATTCAAGAATTCAATAAGCAGCGGTGTGAGAGAGCGCCGCATTACACGTAACTAGGAGCGTGGTTACACAATGCAGGAGGCATGGGAAGGCTTCAAGGAAGGCATCTGGACGGGAGAAGTTGACGTCCGAGACTTCATCCAGAAGAACTACACCCCCTACGAGGGCGACGAGTCGTTCCTCGCCGGCCCAACCGAGCGTACCAAGGAGCTGTGGGGCGAGGTTCTCGACCTGCTGCTTAAGGAGCGCGAGCAGGGCGGTGTCCTCGATATGGACACCAAGACCGTTACGGGTATCGTGAGCCACCCCGCTGGCTACATCGATAACGCCCACCGCGAGAAGGAGACCATCGTCGGTCTCCAGACTGACAAGCCGCTCAAGCGCGCGCTGCACGTCAACGGCGGTATCCGCATCGCTTGCCAGGCTGCCAGCCAGCACGGCTACAAGATCGACGAGAACGTTGTCGAGCGCTACACCTTCGAGCGCAAGACTCACAACGCCGGCGTCTTCGATGTCTACACCCCCGAGATGCGCGCCTGCCGCTCGGCCCACATCATCACCGGTCTGCCCGATGGCTATGGCCGCGGCCGCATCATCGGCGACTACCGTCGTGTCGCCCTGTACGGTGTCGACTACCTGATCAAGGACAAGGAGGCCCAGAAGGCTTCCACCCCGACGGTCATGACCGCCGACAACATCCGCGATCGTGAGGAGCTGCAGGAGCAGATCCGCGCCCTCGGCGAGCTCAAGATGATGGCCGAGACCTATGGTTTCGACATTTCCAACCCTGCTACCAACACGCAGGAGGCCATCCAGTGGATGTACTTCGCCTACCTCGCTTCCGTCAAGGAGCAGAACGGCGCCGCTATGTCCATCGGCCGTACCTCCACGTTCATCGACATCTACGCTGAGCGCGACCTTGCCAACGGTACCTTCACCGAGGAGCAGATCCAGGAGTTCGTGGATCACTTCATCATGAAGCTCCGCATGGTCAAGTTTGCCCGTACCCCCGAGTACCAGGCCCTGTTTACCGGCGATCCGCAGTGGGTCACCGAGTCCATCGGCGGCATGGGTGTTGACGGCCGTACGCTCGTTACCAAGATGAGCTACCGCTACCTGCACACGCTCGAGAACATGGGCACCAGCCCCGAGCCCAACATGACCGTTCTGTGGTCGACCCGTCTGCCCGAGAACTTCAAGAAGTTCTGCGCCAAGACTTCTGTCGCCAGCTCCTCGATTCAGTACGAGAACGACGACCTCATGCGCGTCTACCACGGCGACGACTACGGCATTGCCTGCTGCGTGTCCTCCATGCGCATCGGCAAGGAGATGCAGTTCTTCGGCGCCCGCGCCAACCTGGCCAAGTGCCTGCTGTACGCACTCAACGGCGGTGTTGACGAGGTCTCCAAGAAGCAGGTCGGCCCCAAGTATCGCGCCGTCGAGGGCGATACGCTCGATTACGACGACGTTGTGGCCAAGTACAACGACATGATGAAGTGGCTCGCTGGCGTGTACGTCAACTCGCTGAACATCATCCACTACATGCACGACAAGTATTGCTACGAGCGCATCCAGATGGCTCTGCACGACAAGCACGTGCACCGCTGGTTCGCTACGGGCATTGCTGGCCTTTCCGTCGTGGCTGACTCCCTGTCCGCCATCAAGTACGCCAAGGTCCACCCCGTCCGCGACGAGAACGGCATCATTGTCGACTTCGAGACCGAGGGCGAGTTCCCCAAGTACGGTAACGACGACGACCGCGTCGACCAGATCGCTCACGACGTTGTGCACCAGTTCATGGAGTACATCCGCATGAACGACACCTACCGCAACTCCGTGCCCACGACCTCGGTTCTGACCATCACCTCCAACGTCGTGTACGGCAAGAAGACCGGTTCTACGCCTGATGGCCGCAAGGCTGGCCAGCCCTTCGCCCCGGGTGCTAACCCCATGCACAAGCGCGATAGCCACGGCGCCATCGCTTCGCTGTCTTCGGTTTCCAAGCTCCCGTTCCGCGATGCTCAGGACGGCATCTCCAACACCTTCTCCATCATCCCGGGTGCGCTCGGCAAGGAGGACCAGGTGTTCTTTGGCGATATCGACCTTGATCAGCTGGGCGAGTAACTATTGTTAGTGCTATACTAACAATAACGATTACTGATTAGTGCGCCGGTTTCGGCCGGCGCCTATCGATCGAAGGAGACACATTATGAAGGTTTCTGAAGTTTCCGAGACTCAGGCCGATAACCTGGTCCACATGCTCGACGCTTACGCCGAGAAGGGTGGCCACCACCTGAACATCAACGTCTTCAACCGTGAGACGCTGCTCGACGCTCAGGCTCACCCCGAGAAGTACCCGCAGCTGACCATTCGCGTTTCCGGCTACGCCGTGAACTTCCACACGCTCACCAAGGAGCAGCAGGACGAGGTCATTTCGCGTACCTTCCACAACAAGTTCTAAAGGGATTTAACTCCCGCAGGACCGCCGGGCCGCTTTGGGCTACTTTCCAAAACGTCCTCGGACATGCAAAGAGGCTCCGCATCGCGCTT
Source organism: uncultured Collinsella sp. (assembly GCA_938023705.1). Lineage (GTDB taxonomy): Bacteria > Actinomycetota > Coriobacteriia > Coriobacteriales > Coriobacteriaceae > Collinsella. The sequence goes on along the minus strand of CALJDJ010000033.1, from coordinate 10,099 downwards.
CGCGCTGCGGAGCCTCTTTGCGTCCTGCGGAATGTTCCGGAGAGAAACCCCCGTCACGCCCCCGGATCCCCTGCGTTTACGGCCTTGAGGTCGGCGTGGGTGGAGGACGTGGTTGATAGGGGTGCGTGTCCCGGTCGCTGTTTCGCGCTTTGCGCGAAAGGCGCGTTACTTTGGGATGGGTGGGGAACGTGGTTGTTGCGGTAACTGATCCCCGTCATAAATTATCCTCGGCATACTTGCACCTGTCTTCCCTCGTGCTACACTTTTCCTTGCTGTTTCAGGGCGGGGTGGAATTCCCCACTGGCGGTAAGTCGGGCGGTGTCAAAGGGACGCCGTGGCGCAGGCGAGGTGTCTGCGACCGAGCCGATGAGTCCGCGACCCGTGTGTGCGTTGGTTCGCATGCCGGCTGAACTGGTGAGATCCCAGTACCAACGGTTAGAGTCCGGATGAAAGAGGCAGGTGATCTTATGTCTGAACAGTCGCAGCATATCCATTTTGAGAACACGAATAGGTGGGGCACCAAACAGCTCGTTACTATGGCGTTGATGTGCGCCTTGGGAGCACTGTTTATGTATGTGCAGCTGCCCATCCTTCCCTCGGCGCTGTTTTTGACGTATGACCCGTCGCTGGTGCCGGCGATGGTGTGTGGATTTGCGTATGGCCCTGGTGCCGGCACTGCCGTTGCCGCCATGGCGATCGTTATCCATGCGCTCACTACGGGTGACTGGGTCGGCGCGCTTATGAACCTGGTTGCCACGCTGGGCTACATTCTGCCCGCGGCTATCGTCTACCAGAAGATGCACACCTATAAGGGTGCCGTGATTGGCCTGGTGTTCGGCGTCATTGCCGCTACGGCGCTGTCTATGGTCGCAAACCTTACCATTGGCGTATGGTTCTGGTATGGCTCGGTCGATGTGATCGTCCCGCTCATGATTCCTGCCGTGCTGCCGTTCAACCTTATCAAGACCGTGCTTAATTCGGTGTTGACGCTGGCGGTGTATAAGGCAGTCTCCAATCTCATCACGCCTAAAAAGGACCAGGTCAAAGGCCGCGCATGATTGAGTGTCGGGGCGTTTCCTTTAGCTATGACGGTGCCGTGTCGGCACTCGACGGTGTCGATCTGAACATCGAGGACGGTGAGTTTTTCTGCATCCTCGGTGGCAATGGGTCGGGCAAGTCGACGTTTGCCAAGCATTTGAACGCGCTGCTGCAGCCCGATGTGGGAACGGTGTGCGTCAACGGCATGGACGCGTCCGATCCCGAGCTGGTCTACGACATCCGCTCGACTGCTGGCATGGTGTTCCAGAATCCCGACGACCAGCTGGTGGCAACGCTTGTCGAAGATGACGTTGCGTTCGGTTCCGAAAACCTTGGCGTGCCATCGGCGCAAATTGCGCAGCGCGTACGCGAGGCGCTGAAGGGCGTGGGCCTGGTGGGCTTTGAGCGCCACGAGACCCACGCTCTCTCGGGCGGACAAAAGCAGCGCGTTGCGCTTGCCGGCGTGCTCGCCATGGAGCCGCGCGTGCTCATCTTGGATGAGGCCTCCTCGATGCTCGATCCGCGCGGGCGCAAGGGCCTTATGAAGGCCTGTCACGCGCTGCACGAACGCGGCATGACCATCGTGATGATTACGCACTTTATGGAAGAGGCCGCTGAGGCCGATCGAGTCGCGGTGTTTCAGGCGGGGCGCGTTGCCATGCTCGGTACGCCCGAGGAGATTCTGACGCGGGCAGATGGGCTCGTGGAGCTCAACCTGGATATGCCGGCATCGTGCTGTCTTGGCAGGGCGCTTCGCGCGAAGGGCGTGCCCATTTGCGCACAGGTGCGCGAGGCGGATATGGTCGCCGATATAGCGCAGGCTTATGCCGAGCGGAGTAGGGCAGGCATCGCCGGGCGGCCTTTCGCATCCGATCCTCGTATTTCCGACAACGTTTCCTCTGCGCTCGATGGCGCAGACGCGCTGGAGCCCGTCATCGAGATTTCGCACCTTTCGTATAGCTATTCGCTGAGCGCCCGCGAGCGTCGTCGTTGGCACAAGCGCTCAGTCGCTGAGGGCGCATCGAACAAACAGGTCCTCTGGGGCAACGACCCTAGCAGCCCCTGGGCGTTGCGCAATGTGTCGTTAACGGTGCGTCGCGGCGAGTTCCTGGGCCTTGCGGGCCATACCGGTTCGGGTAAGTCGACGCTGGTTCAGCATCTCAACGGCCTGATTCGTCCCCAGGAGGGTTCCGTTTACGCGTTGGGGCTCGACCTGGCAAACAAGAAAGATGCCGCCGCGGTTAAGGCAAAGGTCGGCGTGGTGTTTCAGTATCCAGAGCGTCAGCTGTTTGCCGAGACCGTGGCACAGGACGTGGCGTTTGGTCCGCATAACCTTGGCTTGTCGCAGGCCGAGGTTGTCCGCCGCGTTGAGTCATCGCTCGCGCGCGTGGGCCTCGACCTGGCTACGGTGGGCGACAAGAGCCCCTTTGAGCTCTCTGGCGGGCAGCAGCGGCGCGTGGCGTTTGCTGGCGTGCTTGCCATGGAACCCGAGGTCCTGGTGCTCGATGAGCCCATGGCGGGACTCGATCCGGCGGCGCGCAGTGATTTCCTGGAGCTTATCGATCGACTTCACCGCGATGGCCTGACTGTTGTCATGGTTTCGCACAGCATGGATGACCTGGCCAATTGCTGCGACCGTATTGTCGTGATGAACGAGGGCGCGGTGTTTGCCGAGGGCACGCCCGCTCAGGTTTTTGCGCATGCGGATGAGCTTAAATCAATCGGCTTGGGTGTTCCCGCTGCCCAGCGCATGGCGCTGGCGCTTGCGAAGGCAGGCGTGCCGCTGCGCTTTGACGGCCTCTATACGGTTGAGTCGCTGGCAGACGAGTTAGTGGACCTGCTGATCGGTCGCTCAGAGGGTTCTTCTAACGTCTCGGACATTGCTAAATCCAAGACGGTCGCGCGAGAGGAGGGCTGCTGATGGAGGCGTTTTCGTTTGGCAGTTACTATCCCGGCGATAGTGCAATCCACCGCCTGGACCCGCGAACCAAGTTGCTCTTGGGCTTTGTGTTTCTGATCACGACGCTCACGGTCAATGGCTTCCGCGGACTGGCCCCGGTCGCAATTTTCGTTGTGCTGATCTATGCCGTGTCCCGGGTGCCGGCTCGTCGCGTTCTGTCGTCGATGGCGCCACTGCTGGCAATCGTCGTCGTGGTCGCGGTGCTCAACTTGTTTACCGACCAGAACGGGCGCATTCTGTGGCAGCTCGGCTTTTTGCAGATAAGCGAGGGCTCGCTGCATTCCGCCGCCTTTATGGCGTGCCGCCTGAGCTTGATGATGGCCGGCATGAGCGCCATTACGCTCACCACACCGACACTCGACCTCACCGCGGGCTTTGAGCGCCTGCTCGCGCCGTTTGCGCGTGTGGGACTTCCTGCGCACGAGCTCGGCATGATTATGGGTATCGCGCTGCGCTTTATGCCGCAGTTTGCCACCGAGATGAAGCAGACGGCCGATGCGCAGGCGAGCCGCGGTGCGCGCGTGACGGGAGGCCCGCTCGGTGGCGTGCGTATGCTCGGCAGTGTGGCGATTCCGCTGTTCACGGGCGTGTTCCGCCATGCCGAGACGCTGTCTGCTGCCATGGATGCACGCTGCTATCACGGCGAGCAGGGCCGCACGCGCCTGCATGCGCTTGCATTTCGCCGCGGGGATGCGCTGGCTGCGGTGGTGACGGCGCTGCTGGTGGTATGCGTTGTCGTTATCAATCTTCAATTTGTCTAAGCTCGATTCGAGCGCAAGAAAGGGGTCTCTATGACCGACATCGATCGCACGGCTCAGCTCGAGCGCGTCTGCTCGTATCTCAGGCGCATTCCGGCGTGGTATCTTGCTACGACCGATGCGAGCGACGGGCATCAGCCCCGCGTGAGGCCGTTTTCGTTTGCCATGGTCGATGACGGCAAGCTGTGGTTTTGCACGTCGCGCGACAAGGACGTGTGGGCGGAGTTGAGCGCGAATCCCAAGTTTGAGGTATCGGGCTGGAAGCCGGGGGAGTGCTGGATTGTGCTGACCGGCGAGGCCGCGCTCGAGGACGACGCGGTTGCGAGCGACAAGGTGCGTCAAGCGGGTTTTAAGCACATGGTGGGCATCGGCGAAGAACACGAGAGTGCCAACGACGGCCGCCTTGCTTTCTTTTCGGTCCGCAACATTGCCGCGCGCTTCTGTGATATCGACGGCAGCGAGGAGCGCCTGGAGCTCTAGCGCGTCTCAAATTAACTACCCGTTTCGAATTAGCTAGCGCCAGGAGGACACATGGACGGATTGAATACGGTGTTGGAGTATCTGACGTCGGTGCCGGCATGGTATTTGGCGACGAGCGTTGACGGACAGCCTCATGTGCGTCCGTTTTCGTTTGCGCAGATCCAGGACGGCAAGCTGTGGTTTGTAACAGCGCGCACCAAAGATGTGTGGCAAGAGCTGCTGCAAAACCAGCGCTTTGAGGCCACGAGTTGGTGGCCGGGCCATGGCTGGCTCATCTTGCGCGGGCGTGCCGGCTTGGATGACCGGGCTTTAGGCGAAATGCGCGAAGCTGGGTGGAAGCATCTAGAGCGCCTGGGCGAGCACTATGAGGGGCCTAACGACCCCACGCTCGTCTTCTTTAGCGTCGAGGATCCCGAGGCTTTTATCTGCAATCACGACGAATGGGTGCCGGTCGAGCTCTAGCCAGCTGGCTCATCCTAACAACTTGGTTTTCGCATGGGCGGGCCCCGTATTGCTCGGCGCCGTTAGGAGCGCCGGTCAATACGGGGCCCGCTCCATTTGTCAATTCCTTCAAGCGAATGTGTCGGGAATGTTTCAATGCATGAATATGCAAGCCATTTACGTATTAATGCATCTTTTGGTGCTAAAGTTTCAACCCACTTCATAACGACCGCTGCGAAATGCGCATCGGTGCATAAATCGCAGGCAAGGAGTCTGATATGTCTTTGAAGGTTGGAATCGTCGGCGCGGCTGGATATGCCGGAGCCGAGCTCATTCGCCTCGTGCTCGGTCATCCCGAGTTTGAACTTGTTGCCATTACGTCCAACGCCGATGCCGGCCAGCCGCTGTCCGCGGTGTATCCGAGTTTTACTGGCGTGAGCGATCTGGTTTTCACCACGCATGACGCCCCCGAGCTCAAGAGCTGCGATGCGGTTTTTCTTGCCGTGCCGCACACGGCTGCCATGGCACAGGTGCCCGCCCTGCTTGCCGCGGGCGTTTCCTGCTTTGATCTTTCGGCCGATTACCGTCTGAGCGACCCGTCCGTCTTTGAGGCATGGTATGCCGCCGAGCACACGAGCCCCGAGCTGCTCAAGACACGTGCCTTCGGCCTGCCCGAGCTGTTCTGCCAGGACTTAGAGACCGCTGCTTCCAGTCATGCCGCCGGAAAGCCCGTTTTGGTCGCCTGCGCCGGCTGCTATCCCACCGCAACGAGCCTTGCTGCCGCTCCTGCCGTGCGTGCGGGTTGGGTGGCAGAGAACGGCCCCGTGATTGTCGATGCCATTAGCGGCGTGACGGGCGCCGGTAAGTCCTGCAACGCCCGCACCCATTTTTGTAGCGCCGACGAGAACCTGGAGGCCTATGGCGTAGGCAAACATCGCCACACGCCCGAAATCGAGCAAATTCTGGGCCTGACCGACCGCATTGTCTTTACTCCGCACCTGGCACCGCTCAAGCGCGGCCTGCTCTCCACGGTGTCGCTGCCGCTCGCGCCGCAGGCTCTCGATACCTTGACCCTTGAGGACGTTGTCGACCATTACAAGCAGTTCTACGCCGGTCGCACCTTTGTGCGCGTGCTCGATGCCGGCGAGCAGCCCAAGACGGCCTCGGTCGTCGGCACCAATGCTGCCCAGATCGGCCTTGCACTCAACAAGCGCGCGGGCGTGCTGGTGGCGACGGGAGCGATCGACAATCTGTGCAAGGGTGCTGCCGGTCAGGCGGTCCAGTGCGCCAACATCGTCTTTGGTTTTGACGAGCGACGAGGCTTGCCCACAGTGGCGTGCCCGGTGTAGCACATTCGATTGTTGACGATTTGGCAGTCGGGCATCGAGTGGGGCGCCACTTTTAAGCTGGTCTAGTGATTGCGGCTGGTGTGGCGTGCCATCTGATGCCCGTTTTTTGTTTGATATAAGGAGTCGTAAGGACGATGAATACAGAGCTGTTTGATATCAAGATTCGCGCCGTCGAGGGTGGCGTTACGGCTGCGGCTGGTTTTAAAGCTGCAGGCATCCACGCTGGGTTCCGCAAGAATCCCGAGCGCCTGGATTACGCGCTCGTCGTGCCCGATAAACCCTGTCCCGGTGCCGGCGTGTTTACCACCAATCGCTTTTGCGCGGCGCCCGTGCAGGTGAGCCGTGCCCATCTGGGCGGTGCCGACAAGGGCTACGGTATCATCGCCGGCGTTTCGGTCAACTCTGGCAATGCCAACGCCGCCACGGGTGAGACCGGTCTTGCCTGCGCGCGCGAGACCTGCAACATCGCCTCGCAGGTCATCGGCTGCGAGCCCCAGCAGATTCTGGTCGCCTCCACGGGCGTAATTGGCCAGATTCTGCCGATCGACACGTTTGAGACTGCCGTTCCTGCTGCCTACGAGGCGCTCTCCGCCCACGGTGGCGCCGATGCCGCCCGCGCTATCATGACGACCGACACGCACTCCAAGGAGTATGCCGTGTGTTATCGCAGCGAGGCCGCGGGGCACGCAGGCAATGCCTATACGGTGGGCGGTATGTGCAAAGGTTCGGGCATGATCATGCCCAACATGGCCACCATGATCGCAGTCATCACCACCGATGCCCCCGTCGAGCCTGCGGCGCTCCACGCCCTGTTGCTCTCCACCGTCAAGCAGACCTTCAACAAGGTAACGGTCGATTCCGACACCTCGACTAACGACACCTGCATCATGCTTGCATCCGGCGCCGCTGCCGCAGATGCCGAGCCTATTGTCGAGGGCTCTGACGCCTTCGACGAGCTGGCCTTTGCCGTGCATGAGGTGTGCGAGAGTCTGGCGCGCAACATCGCCGCAGATGGCGAGGGCGCGTCCAAGCTCGTGACGGTTAACGTCACCGGCGCCGTGAACGACGAGGAGGCCGATATCGCCGCTCGTGCTGTCGCCAACTCGCCGCTCGTCAAGACCTGCATCGCCGGCCACGACTGCAACTGGGGCCGCGTTGCCATGGCGCTTGGCAAGTGCGGCGTGAAGTTTAATCAGGAAGACGTTTCCATCGACATGATGGGCATGCCTGTCTGTCGCGATGGTCTGACTGTTCCCTTTGACGAGGACGAGGCTCTACGACGTTTCGAGGCGCCCGAGATCGTGATCTCGGCCGACCTGGGCGCAGGCGACGCGGCAACGACCGTGTGGACCTGCGACCTCACGCATGAGTACATCTCCATTAACGGCGACTACCGTTCCTAGATTCCAGGCACGCTGCGCATCTTGCCGCGATTGCGGACAGCGGAGCACGGCGCGATAACGATACGAAAGACGAGGCAGATTATGAAATTCGCACGCGATTGTCGTTCGAACGAATCCAACGAAGCAACCGCGCAGCTGCTGTTCGAAGCGCTGCCGTGGATTAAGAACCTGACCGGTAAGACGGTTGTTATCAAATATGGCGGAGCCGCCATGGTTGATGAGCAGCTGCGCCGCGACGTGATGAGCGACATCGTGCTGCTCAAGATCATCGGCATGCGCCCTGTTATCGTGCACGGTGGCGGCAAGGCCATCAACGAGGCGCTGAGCCACTACGACATCCCCGTCGAGTTTAAGAACGGCCAGCGCGTGACCACGCCGGCGACTATGGATATCGTGCGCGAGGTGCTGGGCGGCAAGGTTAACCAGGAGCTGGTTGCCGCCATCAACCACCACGGCAACCTGGCCGTGGGCGTGTCGGGCAGCGATGCTGGCACGCTCATCGCCGAGCCGCTCGACCCCGAACTCGGCCGCGTAGGCAAGGTCACGCACGTCAACACCGACTATATCGAGCGCTTACTCGATAGCGAGTACATCCCCGTCATCGCTACCGTCGCGGCGGGGGAGGACGGCGGTTTCTTCAACATCAACGCCGACATCGCCGCCGGTGCCGTTGCCGCGGCGCTCCACGCGCATAAGGCGATCTTTTTGACCGATGTCGATGGCCTGTTCAAGGACTTTAGCGACAAGGACTCGCTTATCTCCAACCTAACGCTCGACGAGGTTAACGAAATGCTCTACGGCGGCGAGGTCGATAAGGGCATGATTCCCAAGCTGCGCGCGGCCGTCGATGCGCTTGCCGGCGGCGTATTTCGCGCTCACATCATCAACGGCACCACGCCGCATTCGCTGCTGCTGGAGCTGCTGACCGATGCCGGCGTCGGCACCGTGATCCATTCCACCGAGACGGCTTACGAGTTCGATACGCATCCGCATCCGCTTTCGACCTTTGCGGCGCGTCTGACCGAGAACCTCGACGAGGTCGAGAAGCTTCAGACGGTCTAACTGACTCGCAGCCGCCCCATTCCTGCACCCATAGGCCTGCGCCGTCTGGCGCCCAACGAAAGGCATCCCATGTCACTTGCAGCTCAGCAATCGCTTGAATCCCATTACGTTATGCATACCTTTGGCCGCTCTCCGGTCGAGTTTGTCGAGGGTCACGGCATGAAGCTCACCGGCGACGATGGCCGTGAGTACCTCGACTTTCTTGCCGGCATCGGCGTGTGCAGCCTAGGTCATGGCAACCTGGCTGTGCTCTCGGCACTTGAGGCACAGACCAAAAAGCTCATGCATGTCTCCAATTACTTCTACATTGAGCAGCGCGGACAGGTCGCGGCGCTGCTGTCCAAGCTTGCTAACGACGACGCAGATGGTGCGCGCGTGCTTGCCGATGCCATTGCCGCCGGCGATGAGACCACGGCAGCTGCTCTTGGTGCCCCGGCTGCGGACGAGCAGGTGTGGGAGACCTTCTTTGCCAACTCCGGCGCCGAGGCCAACGAGGGCTCGATGAAGCTCGCGCGCCTGTACGCCAAGCGTGCCGGTAACGGCGGCAACACCATCGTGTGCATGCGCGGCGGCTTCCACGGCCGTACGCTCGAGACCATTGCCGCCACCATGCAGGATTGGCTGCAGGATAGTTTCCGCCCACTGCCGGGTGGCTTTGTGGCCTGCACGCCCAACGATATCGATGAACTGCGTGCGATCTTTAAGCAGCTGGGGAGCGAAATTTGTGCCGTGATGCTCGAGCCGATCCAGGGTGAGAGCGGCGTGCACCCCATGACCGAGGAGTTTATGGCGGCAGCGCACGACCTGGCACACGAAGTGGGCGCCGTGCTTATCGCCGACGAGGTCCAGTGCGGCATCTTCCGCTCCGGCAAGCCGTTTGCATTCCAAACCTATGGCGTGGAACCCGACATCATGAGCCTTGCCAAGGGCATTGCTGATGGCGTGCCCATGGGTGCCGTCGTGGCAAAGAAGGAGATTGCCGACGTGTTTAAGCCGGGCGACCACGGCTCGACCTTTGGCGGTAGCTGCTTGGCCATCGCGGCGTGTGCCGCGACGCTCTCCGCGCTCGTGCACGGCGATTATGCCGACCATGTTGCCAAGGTAGGCGCCTATATGGAGGCAAAGCTCGCCAAGCTGCCGAACGTGACCGAGGTGCGTGGCCGCGGCTTGATGCTCGGCTGCGATCTGGACGATACTGTGGGTGATGCACACGACGTTGTGGCCCGTGCATTGGGGGCTGGTGCCGTGATTAACGCTACGGGTGCCCATACGCTGCGTTTCTTGCCGCCGCTCGTCTGCGAGGAAGCCGACGTGGACAGTCTGATCGAGATCCTGTCGGACGTTTTGGCCTAACACAGCGAAATAACTTAACTTTGACCGGGTTCCGGACTGCGGACGTGCCCTATGTGGCATGATTCAGCGGTCTGGAGCCCGTTTTGCCTTAGATTTGCTAAGGCGGGGAGACCTGCTGGTCAAATAACATTAAATATGAGTACTGTTACCGATTTGGTCGCAGCAATTTTGGACTAATAAGACCAGATGGCAAGTCGAAATGGTGGCGCGCGCAGACGTGGTGTAAGAGCGTCCCGAGGTCCGTCGCTGCAAGTC
>CALJDJ010000032.1 GCA_938023705.1 uncultured Collinsella sp. | reverse complement strand
TGTTTGCCGCAGTGTGGAGGTCTCCCCTTACGCAAAAAAATGGTCGGTCTGGGCAAAAACAGCACGGTGTTGATGTCTATGGAACGCCACAGGCAACACCCGGCATAAATTTTGGTGTGCAATGCAAAGGGAAGAACGAAGGTTATGGGGCCAAGGCGACTATCGTGGAGTTCGATACGGAACTCATCAAGGCCGAAAATTTTAAACCACAGCTTGGACACTGGACATTTGCTACTACAGCGCCTAATGATGCGCGACTTCAAGAACATGCCCGACTAGTGTCAGAACAACGCGTGAAGGAAGGAAAATTTCCCGTAGTTGCTATTGGATGGGACACGATTCAAGCGCTGCTATCCACTCATCAGGAAGTGATTGAAGAAATCTATCCCGAACATGCAAGCGATCTGCATAAAATCATGGCAGCTCTGCGCGCGTTACCAAGTTCCGAGGAGCTCGATCAGATCCGGCGGAGCCTCATTATGTTCGCACCAAGATCATCAGTACTCAATATTGAAGCATCAGTTTGGTCTGAGGTTAAGTTCGAAAAGCCTCGTGATCTTGGACCTGCTCTAATGGGTCGTCCACTCGGGCCTGCAGATGTCGCTGCTTGTCCCATTCTTCCGGAGGTAGCTCTACTGACTGCAGACCTGGAGCGCGCAGGAACAGCTCGACTTGCGGGGGTACCGGGAGCTGGGAAATCAATCTCAATTCTTCAAGTGGCGCTTCAAATGTATTGTCGCGGCTGGCGTGTCCTAAGATTAGCCGACCCAATTGGAAAGATACCTTCTTTTGATGAGAGTCTGAAACCGACACTCTACATCGTTGATGATGCTCACCTGACTCGCCCAGCATTTCTTCGTGAGTTGGAAGAACAGGCCACTGCATCGCGATGGGTATTAAGTGCGTACACGATTTCCGAAGATAAGAGCGGCTTTCCAGGCGCCATCCATCTTGATGCTAAGCGAGCGGTTCGGGTTATTGCGAATGGTTTTCTGGCTTCCCGCGAAGCAACACTTGCCGCTGTTCGTCAAGCCGATGATCGCATCGGCGATCGGCCTGGAGATGAGCAGTTCGATCTACGCCTTGAGCATGCAGCGGAGAAAGCGCTTTATCCCTGGCAATTCTGTTTCATCCTTGGAGGAGGATGGCGGCGAGCGAATGCAATGGCAAGTTCTGCGCGCGCAGCAGGCGCTGACGTGGTTCTTGCAGCTGCTGCAATTCGACAGCTGGCATCACGTGATGCGCACTGTTCACGCGAAATGTTGTTGCGGTTAGTCGGGGACGAGTTGTCGAATTCTGATGGAAATGCTGCGATTGATTGGCTTGTAGCGCAACGATTTTTACTGAGTTTCAACGACCTTCGCTGTCCACACCAGCGTCTTGCTATTGTACTCCTGGCACGTATTCTCGACGGACAGACAGCCGAAGAGCGTCAGAAAATTGCAGTTATGCTCAGAACAGTTCTGACCGACATTCAGATGCCTCTCAGTGGCCTAAGTGTTCTACTTAGCGAACTTTCGTTAGCTGGCGAATTTGGGATGTGGCGAAGGCTTGTACAGCCGGCATGGCTTACTCCCGCTTTAGAACGCTGCTGGGTAGCGACAGAACCACTTGATATTCGGCATGCTTGCTGGTTACTGAATAATTTGCATAGCTATCTGCCCGATGAGATGGAAACAATTGCCGATCATAGTGAGACTCTTGCAGAGTGGATACAGGCGGCGCCGGAAGGTGCATGCTATGCGATTGGCCGCGTGCTTAATCATGTACTTAATACTAATCGGGCACTTGGTGAAAACATCGTCATGCTAGTTGAGCCACGCGCATTAGCAAAGGCGATCAGTGCTGCTGCCCCGTTGCATGCGGGTGAGATTGCCGAACTGCTTTCGATGATAGGTGCTTGTAAAGATGATATGTGGAAGGCACGCTATCTCGAACACATTGATCACGATGCGTGCCTTCGCATTGTGTCACAGTGGCCGCAGGATGCCTACCTATCGGTCGTTGCCGATTTTTGCGAACATTTCTGCTACGTCGAATCAGAGTTCGGGTTCACTTTGATCGAAGCACTTATCCCGGCCATCGCCGATCGACTGCGTGCCGCTCCGCAAGAGTCTTTCCACGAACTAAACGATATCGTGTGGAACGCGTTGCGGCTCTACGATCCGCTTAACATCTATGTTGGCAAGTTGGCACCGTCCCGAAGAATGCGGCAGGTGGGGCGAGAAATCTGCCGTTGCTGGTCGCCTAAGGATCTCGCGATCTCTTTGTCGCGCAGTACGCAACGAAACTTCCAAGCTGCCGCAGGGCTTCTTAGCTTCATGCATAAGGCCTCGCCAAAGCAGTTCGAGGAGACGGTATTAGCACTCAATTGGAGCGAGATCGACCAAGCGATAGGCTCGGATTGGGCGGAAAATATCGGCGATGCGAGAATGCTGCTCGGAGTTGCGCACATCGTACCAGCAGCGAGACTCGCAATTCAGGAGATGATTGCGCGCAATGAGCCGCTATCGTCAACATGTCGACGCATCTCGCAGCCATCGCGCCGGCTAGCGCGTTACGTCATATAGCCGCGGGCAGACGCATTGCACTCAGCCATTGGGGTCATGTCGATTGGCAACTGGGAGCATTAGTTTTGGCGAGGATTGCTCAGTCGGAGCCAACACTGGTTTCTACATTTCTTGAACCGCACTACAGTGGGCTAGCAGAGGCGTTATCTCAGCCCAGCCCCACTTTTTACAATGAGGCTCTGATGTTTCTTTGTCTCCTCGTGCAAGTCCAGCCTTCAGGCTTAATTCGAGTGCTGGATCAAATTGATGTAAACAGGGCAACACTGGGGTGGCGTAATGCACTTCGCGGGCAGGATAATAGTCGTGAGCCTGGCGCAAAGGCTCAGGTTCGGCAGGTAGCGTCTTTGCTAGTCCATCATGCGATGGATCGTAGTGATGCATTGGGAGAGTTAGCCCGACGACTGCGACGTGACTTTCCCCGTCAATCTATACCTTTAGCAAAGACTATTGAGTTCATTGATTTAAGCGAGCCGATTGAATGAACATGCATTAGCAGCTGCCGGATCGTATTGGTGTAATCAGGCAAACTGGAAGAAGGTAGCGAGGTGATTACCTTACTTAACGCTATTCTCAAAAAGATAAGACTCGAATTTGAGTTCACTATGATTTACTGATAAAACGAAGATATTATAAAACCATTGCATTTAAGGATGAAGTAAATGAAAGAGACTTACATTTTTAGGTTCCGTGATCTAGGAAAAAGTGAAGGATTTACCATCGAACAGCATAACCAAATTGCTCGTGAGGAAGGGGATGTTTGGTGGGGATGGTGGGCAAAATCTGGTGAGGTGTTTCCATCACAAGAACTAAGAATTGCTGCCGAAAATCTCACCAAAATATATTTTTTTGATTCAGGGCGACTAAAGTTCTATAGGGCCGAATTAAAAGAAGTCTGCTCCTCAGCTGCTGGGGATAGCAAGAAGAAGGCTCCTGATAATGGTAGAAAAACACCAAGGTATTATAATGAAGATGAGTTGTTAGGTTGGTTAAAAGTTTCTGAAATTTGTGAAATTCATGATAATGATGATGTTCTCAAAACCTTATCCTATATTCCATTAGATTCATTATTCACCACCTCAAAGGATTTAGATGAACAGCTTTTCAATAAAGTTGTTTTTTCAGTAACTGAATTAAAAGAACAAGATAGAACAATTTGGAAGGTGAGACCTGCTATTGATTCTGATCTTCAGCATGAATTATTAGCATCCCATTATATTCCTTATAATTTCAACCAAAAATATAGCCAAAAAAAAGGGGAGTTTATAATTTGGCTTTCAGATATTCATTTCGATAACGGAAAAGGCAAGCATGCGTTTCCAGCGCAAGATAATGATCAACAGAAATGTTTATCTTCTCGTGTAGTAGAGTTGGCAGACAAATATAGCAATGGAAATAAATGTGCCGGATTGGCTATTTCAGGTGATTTGACTTGGCAATCACAGGTTGAGGGATTTGAGCTGGCTTCGAAATTCATCAAAGATGTTAGTTCTTCTCTTAGCCTTACACCGGATGATATAATTATTTGCCCAGGGAATCATGATGTTGGTTTGGTTTCTAAAGAACAATATTTTGAAATAATGGGAAAGCCTACTACTGATACTCCATGGGCAACTCTAGCAGAAAACTATCATAAAGGAAGCAAAGAAAACTATATAAAATTTTATAAAGATGTTTTCCAAAGAAAACCTGAAGAAGATCTCTCGCAAGGAAGAAAATTTTTATTGGGAGGGCACAAAGTAGTTGAAGTGGCGGCCTTGAACTCATGTGTTTTACAACAAGTTAAAGATTCATTTTTGGGTATGGGGTTTATCGGTGAGAAACAACTCAGTAACGTTGCGGAATCTATGGGATGGATGAACAAAAGTGGGGAGTATATATCTAAAAAAAGGGGGGTCACAAGAATTGCTATGCTCCATCATCACCTAACTTCAATTAATGAGGCCGAAGATGCCTATTTGGATTCAAAATATAGTGTTACACTAGATGCGGAGAGATTGTTGCGTTGGGTGGTGAAACATAAAGTTGACTATATTCTTCATGGGCATATGCATAGAAGTAGTTGTATTACAATAAAAAAAATACTATCTCCATTAGAACCAGTCTCGGCTTCAAATCCTGAACATACTTTTCAAATTATTTCTTTGGGAAGTTCAGGGGTTGCTAGTTCAGAATTGCCAAATCAAGATTGTGCTAACTATGCATGTATAATGGATTTTTCTGGTGAAAAGCTAGCGTTCAAATTTTTCAAGCTCGATAGACAGAACGGAGCAAATGAAACGGCAACCTATGCTATTGAAGGTTTATCATGAAATTACTTATCACCGATTTGGATAATACACTGTACGATTGGGTAAGTTTTTATTCCCAATCATTTAGTGCTATGGCTGAGGAACTATCAAAGGAGATAAATGTTCCTTTAGATATACTTTTGTCCGAGTATAAGGTCATTCATCAGAGGTTTGGTAATTCTGAAAAACCGTTTGCTACTCTAGAGTTGCCATCTGTTATTTCTTATTTTGGGACCAATGATAAGATTTTATTACAAAAAAAACTCACGCGAGTATTTTCTGCTTTTAGCTCAAAGCGCAATCATACATTGAAATTATACCCTACTGTCAGGGATACTTTAAATATTTTAAGGGAGCGTGGTGTTAAGATTGTCGGTCATACTGAATCTTTAGAATATAATTCTTTGTATCGCCTTTATAAGCTTGATGTCATTGATTTTTTTGATCACCTTTACACAATTGAAGACAATCACAATCTCCACCCCAATCCTAAAAACGCAAAAGTTATTTCAGTAAAAGATGATTTTATTATAAGGTTATCTAGTGCTGAATCTAAGCCTAACCCAAAACTCTTGGAGCACATTTGTCTCACTGAAAATGTAGATATTAAAGATGCGGTATATGTTGGTGACTCTATTACTAAAGATATATCAATGGCAAAGTCTATTGGAATGAAAGCTGTTTGGGCTCGCTATGGTCGTCAGTTTGCTCCCGAGCTATGGGAAATTTTAGTGAAAATAACACACTGGACTGATAAAGATGTTGAAAGAGAAGAGCAACTGAAGGAATCATTTTCAAGAGTTAAACCGGATTATTCAATTAATAGTTTTGCAGAAATTTTGGATCTGATGTGATTTTCATTATGGTTCCAAGATCTTAAAGGATTTTGGAACCACTTTATACTGGCTTTATTATCACAAAAGTGATTGGCCTGGCCCCCATTTTATAAGATATCTCAATTTTCGAAAGGCACCATAATCTGAATCGACACTTCTTAGTTTCAGGAGTATCTCCTACCAGTAAAATCGCAGCAAGGATTGATAGGGGCCTGAGAGATATTCATCCCTGATTTTGTGTAGCTCAACAGCCAGTCCAATGTATGGCACAGTTTAATTCACGTCACCGATTCTATATGTATAGGATTTCCTTACGATGAAAGTGTATCTTGTACAAGTTTCAGCTAGTTTCATCTACGGACACGGGGGTACCCAAAACAGAGGGAGGAGCAAAAAACGCATAAGACAATGATTTTTTTCGACAATCGTAAAAGTATTGGGAGATCACTGCCTATTAGGCTTACAAACTGTTAAAATTCCCATCAATTTTTCATTGACTGGGGCAGCGGACGAATTAACTGACGGTTATACCCGGGTCTCAGCATACGACTAAAACCTACATTTGCAGAAATGTTACACCCAACTTCCAAGGTGCAATCGCTCTACGAATGGTTGTTAGTGAAAAAAGGGTCATCGCATGAAGTCTAACCTTTTTCGAATTAAGGAGTAGGGTATG
>CALJDJ010000031.1 GCA_938023705.1 uncultured Collinsella sp. | reverse complement strand
CGCCGCTGCCCAACGAGGTGGCCGAGTATACAGAATTCGACCTGCAGCGTCTGGCGGTTAAGCCCGGGATCACCGGCTGGTGGCAGGTCACGGACCGCAACGATACCGACTTCGACGGCATGGTTCGACGTGATCTCGAGTACATCGCCAAACGCGGTCCCATCACGGACCTGAAGATTGTTCTCCTCACGGTCGTTGAGGTCTTTACCGGTGGCGGTGCTTGCTAAATGGCTGAACCGATTAGAGTAGCTCAGGTTGTTGGCAAGATGGTTGGCGGCGGCGTCGAGGCCGTCGTCATGAATTACTACCGCCATATTGATCGCAGCAAAGTGCAGTTCGATTTTCTTGTCGATTCCGATTCGACGCTTGTTCCCCGCGAGGAGATTGAATCTTTAGGTGGCAGGGTTTTTGAGATTCCTCCCTACCAGCATGTTGTCGAATACCAGCGAGAGCTTCAGCGCCTCTTTAAGGAAGAGAACTGGAAGATTGTGCACAGCCATATCAATGCGCTTTCTGTCTTTCCGCTTCGCGCTGCTAAGAAGGCGGGCATACCTGTGCGTATAGCCCACAGCCACTCTACAAGCGGAAAGGGGGAGTTTGCTAAAAATGTCATCAAAGGCTCTTTGAAGCTGTTCTCAACAAGGTATCCGACTGATTTGGCAGCCTGCACCGAGCATGCTGGAAAATGGCTGTTCGGTTCATCCCGTTTTACTGTTTTTAATAATGCTATCGATTTGAACAACTTTTCTTTCAATCGATCGATTAGGGACGAGCGACGTGCTGAGCTCGGAGCGAAGGACGATACGCTGGTATTGGGGAATATCGGTAGGTTCATCTCTCAGAAGAACCAGTTGTTTTTGCTTGATGTTTTCAAGGCAGTGCATGCTCAGAATCCTGATTCCATCCTTGTCGTCTGCGGCGATGGAAAACTGAGACCTCAAGCGGAGGAAAAGGCGTGCTCACTTGGCATTGCCTCGGCGGTGCGTTTTCTCGGCCAGATTTCTGATGTGCAGGACGTCTATCAGTCGCTCGATTTATTCGTGCTCCCCAGCCTGTACGAGGGCCTCGGAATGGTCGCGATTGAGGCCCAGGCTTCCGGCCTCCCGTGCATCTGCTCTGAAAGGGTCCCCAACGATGTTGCGTTATCCAGTCGGTGCAGCTTCGTTCCGTTGAGTATGGGCGTCGAGGGGTGGTCCAAAGCGATCCTTGCCGCTCGCAGAGATGTCCTTGATCGCTCCGATCCTCATTCATCTCCGGGGTTTGAATCTTATGACATCTTTAAAGCGGCGCCCAAGCTTGAAGAGTACTACCTGAAGCTATTTGAAACGGTGAATTAATGAAAATCTGTATTTTAACGTGGCTCCATAACCAAAATTTCGGCACGTTGCTTCAGGCTTATGCCTTGCAGCAGTTTTTGAAGTCCGAGGGTCATGATGTTGTTGACGCTGACTATCTTCCCTGCGTCAAAGAAAAGCTACTGAACTGGGCGATTAACCGAAATTCTTTCGATTTGTTTGCCGGTAAAGCGCATGAGCTGCTCAATCGTAAGAAGGAGCATGACGACTTCGGTTCCTCGACTGCTGACGTTTTCAATCGCTTTTTGAGTCAGAATATCGTGACTACTGAACGAATTACCGATACAGACGGACTGGTCGGCTTGCGGGGGAAATACGATGCGTACGTCTGTGGATCGGATCAGATTTGGTCGCCTTATCTTTTGAACAGGAATTTCTATTTCTCCTTTCTGGGCGACAGTGATAAGCGAATCGCGTATGCGCCCAGCTTCGGTGTCACGAACACCACAGAGAGAAAGAAGAGGATCATCGCTGATCTCCTTAAATCTTTTAGTTCCGTATCCGTTCGCGAAGATGCCGGTGCGGATTTTGTCGAATCACTCGGTCTTGAGCGTCCCTCACAGGTCGTGGACCCTGTCTTGCTTCTGTCGAAGGAGGACTGGTCCCCTCTCATTGACGGAAAATGTCCTGAGCCCGGTAAAATTGTCTGCTACTTTCTTGGGGATAGGTCGTTTTACAGGAAAGCGGTCGATTCGATTTCGAAGGAGCTCGGCTGCGAAGTTGTGACGCTTGTTGGTTCAGGTAAAAATGCAGTCGACGAGGAGCTTAATCCACGCTACGGGCTTGGTCCCGATGAATGGCTCGCGTATTTGGCGAGTGCGCGGTTCGTGCTGACCGATTCGTTGCACGGTACGCTGTTCTCCCAAATCTTTCGCAAGGACTATTACTGCTTCAAGCGATTTGAGGAGACCGACAAACGCTCTCAGAATTCCCGAGTCGAGAGTCTCGCGAGGCTCTCGAACACTGAAGATCGCCTACTCGATGGCTATGAAAGCCACATGCATGCTACTGAAATCGAGGGGTATGAAAGACGTCTGTCGGATGTGGAGTCACTCATCTCGTTCTCGAAAAATTGGCTCTTGGATGCTCTCGAACAATAGGGGGAGTCAGCTTGAACAAAAACATCGCCATAATTTCTCATCAAGCCTGTTTTGGATGCGGAGCATGTGCGGCCAAATGCCCTTTTTCGGCTATTGAAATGCATCCTTCGCCCGATGGTTTTGATTATCCCGTGGTGGATGCAGCCAAATGCACTTCCTGTGGCCTATGCCTGCGCTCCTGTCCGGCGGAAAACCGAGTTGATACGGACTCGGAGGTCATTCGCGCAGCTGTTTTGCAGGGCGGTGACCCTGACGAGCTCGCGCAGAGCTCGTCAGGCGGCGTCTTCTCCCTTCTTGCGAAGCGGGTTCTTACGGGAGGCGGGCGTGTTTACGGCGCCGCTTGGGACGGTGTCGATTGCGTCAGGCATATCGGTATATCCAATCTTTCTGATATTGCGCTCCTTCAAAAGTCCAAATATGTCCAGAGCGATGCGAGTGAGTCGTACCCCGATGTGCTCAACGATCTGAAATCCGGCAAGCATGTACTGTTTAGCGGTACTCCCTGCCAGGTTTCCGCGCTGCTTCTCTATTTGGGTAAGCCGATGGATGGGCTGACAACCGTCAGCGTTGTTTGCCACGGTGTACCAAGCTCTTCCATGTTTCGTTCCTATGTTGACTGGCTTGAGCTTCGGGAGAAGTCCGATGTCACCGCACTGACTTTTAGAGATAAATCGAAATTCGGTTGGGGCCATAACATAAAGATTGAGTTGTCCGACGGCAGGATTATAAAGAGGCCCGCCGCATTCGACCCGTTTTATGGGTCCTATATCAAAGGCATGATCAGCAGATCGTCTTGCTATAGTTGTCCCTTCAGAGGGTGCGACAGTCCCGCTGACATTATCCTCGGCGACTCCTGGCGTTCTGAGTCAGCCCGAGACTGCGTGTATCCTGAGAAGGGCATTTCAGCCGTTATCGTGAAGACCGAGCGCGGCGCCAAGCTGATTGATGAGATAGTCGATTGCGTTGCCTATTCTAACAACGACGTCGCAGCGGATGACGTACTCCTGCATGAAGACCCTAATAAGCGCTCAGGACTTGAAGAGAGGCGCGATGCGGTCATCGCTCAGTACGAGGCTCTGGGGTCGGGGATCTTTGATTCCGTCTTGGTTCCCAAAGTGACCCTTTTCGACCGTGTGAAAAAAATGCTTCCGCCTTCGATGCGGTTGAGTGTAAAACGTTTGGTCCGATCCATTAAATCTGGGAACGTGCATGAGTAGACTTACCACAGCGATTACGATTTGCGACCGTCCCCATATCGGGGGTGGAGCTTCAAAAATCGCAATCGAGACAGCTTCGGCATTGGCAAAGATGGGGCTTAACAGCTATTTCTTCTCAGCGCTGGGAGATCCCGATCCGGCTTTGGTCGAATCGGGGGTTATTTGCGTTAATTGCGGGCAGGGCGACGTCTTGAACGGTGGCGTCTCTGGTGCTGTTCAGGGCATCTGGAACCGACGCTCGGAAACGGCGCTGGATGATTTGCTCAAGCAGCTTGACCCAGAAACGGCGGTCGTTCATGTGCATTCTTGGACGCACTCCCTTTCTCCCTCTATATTCAGGGCAATAGAGCGACGGGGCTTCAAATGTCTCATTACTGCCCATGAGTACTTCCTTGTTTGCTCTAACGGTGGGCTCTACGACTATGTGAATCATTGTAACTGCGGAATTGCCCCCGGTTCTCCGAAGTGCCTGCTGCACAACTGTGACAAGCGCTCGTATGCCCAAAAATTGTACCGGTCCGTTCGTTTCTCCGTGCAGAACCATGTCTTAGGCTCGCTTCGCCCGGCGGTCGCCTTTGTCTCCGACTCCAGCCGTCGATTGATCGAACCTCATCTAGCGTGGAATTCTGAGCGGTATGACTGCTTAAACTATGTTGATGCGGCTAAGTTCCAAGATGATTCCGAAGGAGATTCTTCGGCATACCTATTCGTCGGCCGCTTAAGTCCAGAGAAAGGCTGTGACATGTTTTGCGAAGCGGCCTGTCGGGCGGGCGTGAATGCGATCGTCATTGGCGACGGTACCGAATTGAAGAGGTTGTCGGATAGCTATCCAGATATCAGATTCATGGGCTCCTTGCCTCATGATGAAGTTCTTTCCGTCATGAAACAATCTCGCGCTATCGTCATGCCTTCGGTTTGTCGAGAGACGTTCGGGCTCGTCGTTTATGAAGCAATGATTGCCGCCGGCCTGCCATGTATTGTTTCGGATATCGGCGATGCGGCCTCCTTTGTTATGTCAAAAGGTCTCGGCGAGATCTTCAACGCAGGTAGTGTGGAGTCGCTATCTGACGCAATGGTCAATATGCTCGATTCTGATGTTTACTCGCGTTACAGGGAGGCAGTTGAGAAGGCGGACTTTAGCCATCTCAAAAAGATCGCGTATGTTGAACGTCTTATCAATATTTACGATCAGCTAATGGCTGAGCTTTAATTGGACGAAGGTTTTTAATGGTTACGGTTGTGATGTCAGTCTATAACGGCACACGATATCTTATTGAGCAGCTAGACAGCTTGCGACTTCAGACCGTGTCTCCGGATCGGGTGGTGATCGCGGATGATTGCTCGACAGATGGATCGTTCGATCTCATCTGCGAATACATCGAGGAACACGCACTCGCTAATTGGACCGTCAACAAGAACAGCACGAATTTCGGCTGGCGCAAGAGCTTTAAACGGCTTCTTGGCCTATCATCTATAGATGACGGAATCGTCTTCCCGTGCGACCAGGATGATGTCTGGGAACCCGATAAAATCGCTGTGATGTCCTCAATCCTCGAGAAGGACCCTTCGATTGAGGTTCTCAGCTGCGCCGTCGAGCCGTTTTATGAGAGTGGCGGTAAAAGAGTAACAGTCTATGGTGCTGTCGATGATTCCAAACCTCTGGACGATTTGGAGACCCCGGTTTTCGATAGCAAGTTTATGTCGGTACGGCGCCCCGGATGTTCGTATGCCGTTAAATCGAGTTTTATAAGGGAAATCATGCCATATTGGCAGGATGATTTTGCGCATGACGGTATGTTATGGCGCTTCTCATTACTGAAGGGGACCCTCAGACTTCTAAATCAGCCCTTGATTCGGTTCCGCAGGCATGACTCTAATGCAACTGAGATGCGACATATTGACAAGAAATCTCGTGTTGCTGAGATAATGATGTGCTTGATATTTTCTGAGGTTTTAGAAGAATACTGCAGTAGTAATCCTGGCGATTATCGTATATCTTCTGCGCATATAGAGCATTACGGTTCTGTTTTAAATGCCCGTCTGCACTTGCTCGTAGGCGGCCTAAAACTAAGTGATTTAGGCACCATTCTAAAATATCGTAAGTATGAACTGTCAAATCGTTCCCTGCTTGGTGATTTTAAGGCCTTAATCAGTCCCTGTGACAGTAAGTAGGTGTTTAGAATGCTTGAGCTATTTACTAATGAATTCACTATTTTGATTTTTGCCGCAATCTTAAGTGTCATTTCTCCCGTTAAAGGACTGTTTTTTTCTGTTCTAGGATTGCTTGTTTTCAAAGAAGTTCTTTCTGGGCGTCTCTACAAAGTGTTTTTAAATAACGCCATTCCCATTGTCGTTATGGGCGCGATGGTTTTCTTTTCTGCCATTGCGTTTACGTCCCGAAGTATTAATGAATCCCTCCTTACGGTCTGCTCGTATTTCTTTTGCATTCTTCTTGGTTATATTTACGGTAAAGCAAAGAACGATGACTGGGTTGAGTCTGCATTGCTTATGCTTCGCAACGTTATGGTGTTCGCTTGCCTATTTAGCTTTGTCCTTGAAATTGCTTTAGGTCAACGACTAGTTACAAATGGTTCCTTTTCTTTTCTACAAACTGTAACGATTGATAATCCATCCATGTATCGACTGCGTAGTTTTTTCGGTCATGCAATCGTATTTGGCCAAATGATAGTTATTGCTGTGGTAATTAACTATAAATTGGAGACGTGCAGGATGAAACGTCTCTTATGCTCTGTAGTTCTTTTGGTCGCTCTGCTTCTGACAAAGAGTCGTAGCGCGTGGATTATTCTCATTGCTTTAGCATCGGTTTACCTGATCTTTCGCCTAAAGAACCCCGAGTATTCTAAATGGAATTTAATTGCGCTTTTAGTTCCAGCTGTATTGCTACTCGTTTTCATTCTCTACAAGTTTGGACTGTTTAACTTTGTGGCTTCTCGATTTGGTGAGCTTGAAACTGATGTTTCATATAGCCAGCGTTCCGGAGCCATTGCCTATATTATTCATAGCTTTTTAAGCAGGCCGCTGTTTTGGCTTACTGGAAATGGTTATGGCAGTAGTCGCATGACTATGCTGGGCACGACGGTTGAAATTAGCGGTTTTTCAACGGTGGATAATGGTTTCCTTGCAATGCTGTATGAATATGGTTTTCTTGGAATTTGTAGTTTTGTATTTTTGCTAATTTCCGCTGGCATCGGTTCGTTCAGGTCGGGTTGCGAACTCGATCAAGTACTATTTTCCGTTTCCTGTATATGCTGCGCGGAGCTCATGTTTTATTGCGAGCTTGGTTGGTGGGTGCCAACGGTCATCTTGTTTGTTTCCTGTGGACTCGTTCTGGGTAGAACGAGTGCTCGGTATTCAGATTTGTGCGAGTCGGGCCCTATTTTGATTTCTGAATAAATCAAGGTTGCTAGTTTAAACAAACGAGGTTGAATGAATTATTCGTCTATTGCACGCAACACTATGATTGCGTTTGCTGCACAGTTTATTTCTCTATCGGTCAGTGTCGTCATGTCGCTGCTCGTGCCGAAAATCGTTGGCGTTGCTGATTATGGATACTGGCAACTGTTCATGTTTTATACGACCTATTCCGGCTTTTTTCACCTTGGCCTGAATGATGGTGTCTACCTGATTAACGGGGGTCTCTCTCGTGATGAAATCGATAAGAGCTCAATAAAATCCCAGTATATCTTCGGTGCTTGTTTCCAGGCAGTGATTTGCCTCGGCATCACTTTTGTTTCGCTGCCTCTTGTCGATGACGCAAATCGAGTATTTGTTATCGCGTCTTTTGCGCTTTACACCGTCGTCTATAACCTGACAAGTTATTTGGGCTTTGTCTTTCAGGCTATGAACGAAACTAAGCTATTTTCGTTTTCTACAATGCTAGACAGGCTGGTGTTTCTGGCTCCGCTCCTTGTTTTAATTGGATTTAAGGTTTCGGACTACCATCCCTATGTCTACGCGTATCTCGTTTCGAAGATTATTGCGCTCATATATTGCTCTTGGATGGGCAGGGATATCCTATGTGCTAAATCAGTGTCTTTTGGCAACTCGCTTAAGGACGGTATCCGCAGTATCATCGTCGGCGTAAAGCTGATGATTGCGAACATCGCCGACACACTGATCCTCGGGGTATCTAGGTTTCTTATCGATCATTTTTGGGGTATCGTCGCCTTTGCAAAAATTTCGTTCTCCCTCTCTCTTGTCAATT
The DNA here is from genome assembly GCA_938023705.1 of uncultured Collinsella sp. Lineage (GTDB taxonomy): Bacteria > Actinomycetota > Coriobacteriia > Coriobacteriales > Coriobacteriaceae > Collinsella. The sequence continues at coordinate 717 of CALJDJ010000031.1, read as the reverse complement.
TCTTTATCACTTTTGTCTCGCAGGCGAGCATGGTCTTATTTCCTGCTCTTAGGACAGGTTCTGATGAGGAGAGAGTTCGTTTTTACATTGGCATAAGAAATGCCATCGAACTCATTTTTCCTGCAATCTTTTTGTTCTATTTCCCTATGGTTTGGTTTTTGGGGGCGTGGCTTCCTCAATATGCCGAGAGCCTTAGATATTTTGCGCTCTTACTTCCGATATGCGTCTTCAATACGAAGATGAGCCTTTGCTGTACGACCTACTTCAAGGTTCTTCGTAAAGAGCAGCTGCTCCTGAAGTTGAATATCGTCACTGTTATTTGTAGCGCTGTTTTTTCGATATTCGGTGTTCTTGTCCTTAGCTCGCTCGACGCCGTCCTGTGTGGCGCCGTTATCTGCATTATTGGCAGGTCGTTGTGGTCCGAGCTCTATCTGAACGGACAGCTTAGCGCCCCGGGTTCAACTAGGCCGTTTCAGGAGATCCTGCTTACAGTCGCTTTCGTCTTGTTCACTGAGCTTTTATCTGGTGGAACTGCGGCGATCCTGTATGCATTAGTCTACGTTGGCTATCTCTTGCTCAATCATTCTGCGTTGAAAAGCGTTGCTTCATGTTTGACCAAACTGAAGAAGCAGCGATAGCTACATCAAAATGGATTGGATTTTTATATGAAAGGCATCATCCTCGCCGGCGGGTCCGGCACGCGCCTGTACCCGCTCA
>CALJDJ010000030.1 GCA_938023705.1 uncultured Collinsella sp. | reverse complement strand
CCCCGAATCGGTGTTGCCTCCCGGCGCATTCCGCAGGGGGAGCGATATTTTGCAGCACGAAGTGCGTAGCAAAATATCGCCCATGCCCGAGGACGCGCCGGGAGGCAACACCGATTCGGGGCCGGGCATACGGATCTACCTGCGCATTTACAAATTCGTAAACTTTTTTGAAAAAAGTGCTTGCACAGTTCTCGAATCATAGGTTATTATCTTCCTCGTTGAACGCGCGGGTCCAAGAAAACGAACCGCGAATCAACAACATAGCATGTCGGAGTGGCGGAATTGGCAGACGCGCTAGCTTGAGGTGCTAGTGACCGCTTTTTGGTCATGCGGGTTCAAGTCCCGCCTCCGACACCATCGCATTTGAGAAGCCTCTTCGGAGGCTTTTTTGTTACCGATAGACGGTGAGGTCCACGATGGAAACGCTTGAGCGCAACGAGTGGGCAGACGTTGCCCAACTGGTCGAGATCACGAGCGATGCTGTCATCATTTGTGAGCTCGACGGAACCATTCTGCATGTGAATAATCGCTTACTTGGTTTGATGTGCGAGGAACGCGCCGACGTCATCGGTGGAGATGTTAAAGACGTCCTGTATTCGTCCGCTTTTGAACGTGCGACGGAACATCGTCTACCATTTGAAACTGATGGCTCCGAGAACGAACTGATGCTCAAGCTGAGTGACGGCTCTTTTATTCCCGTCTTGGTTCGTGCGGGCTCCGTAACGCCTCCACGCATCTTTGGGCGCCGCGCACCACGTGTCCTGGTGGCGCTTCACAGTATCGAAGAGCAGTATTCCCACGATCGTCAGCTCAAACGTGCGCTTTCGGAGCTTAGGGTGGCGAATAAACGCCTTTCGGGTACCCTTTCGGTCATTATGAGTACCGTGGGCTCCAATGAGCTCCCCAGCTTGCTCGATATCGTTTTGAATCAGCTCGTCGGAACGCTCGATGCCTCTGGAGCTGCGATTTATTTTTCTGAGAGCGGCGGCTTTAAGCTTCGCGGTGTTTCCAAGGAGCTGCATGATAGCTACCTGCCCGAGTTTTTGCCGTATGGCGCTGGCATTCCGACGTATGTTCTTCGCGAGTCGCGTGCCTGCCGCCTGTCGATTCAGCAGGACCTTGAGGGCGACCGGGTTGCTTCGGGTATGTTCATGGATTTGGACAATCGTTCCAAGCACTTGCTGCGCGTGCAGGATATGCCCCCGTATCGCAGCGAGATCTGTCTTCCCGTGTTTTACGGCACGCAGGTGCTCGGTGTGTTGGAGGTCGGTTGGAAACGTCCACAGGCGCCACTTGCCTATGACCTTAACGTGCTCGAGGTCATCTGCGATTACCTGTCTATTCAGATGGTCGGCATGGCGTCGAGCTTGCGTTCGCGCCGCACGGCAGAACTTGGTCGTTCGCTCAACGTGCTGCGCGATGAGCTTTTTACCTATCTTGATGATCCGGTCGCTGCTTCGCACGCCGTCTCGTCCGAAATCTGTGCCGTGCTCAATTGCCATTTTTGCCCCGTGGAGTACGATGCGGGCCTCGAAGCCTATGTTATCGATTTTGAGGGCGGTAGCCGTGTGGCGTTGCCGGGCGATCCAGAGTCACTCTTCTTTTCCGTCACGACGCCGGCGGCGCGCCTGGGGACATCTTCTGATGGGTTCGAGACATCGGTGCTGGGCGGGACGAGTGCCGACGATCTCAGGCACGTGCGCCTTACACGTGTGGACGAATCCACGTCTATGGGTGCATGGTTGAGGGCCCACGGCCTACCGTGTCAGGGACTTTATGTCGACTCCGGCATCGAAGCAGGGCGCTACCACTCGGAATCGGATGGCAAGCGAAGCAACGATGCAATTGTTCCCGCTGATATCGCCAAGGGGCCGACGAGGCGTGCTTTGCTGCTCCGCGATGGCAGCCAGGAGCCCATTGATGACCTCGAATACGACTACATGGTGCATTTGGCGCATGACTTTGAGTTGATTTATGAGGGCGAGTCTCAAAAGCGCGAAGAACGTCATATTGCTCAGACGCTTCAGATTGGCATGAGAAATTCGCTTGGTGACGTTCCGGGTATCGCGACTGATTCGGTATACCTGTCAGCCACGAACTCTGCATTGGTCGGTGGTGACTTCTATACGCTCATCCGTCTTCCCGACGATTGCGCCGTCATGATCCTGGGCGATGTGTCCGGCAAGGGCATCGAGGCGGCATCCATGTCTGCACTCGTCAAGACGGCGCTGACGGCCTATGCCTGGGAGGGTGCGGGGCCTGCCCGCATGGCCCGCTCGCTCAATAGCATGCTCATGGGCTTTTCGAGGGTCGAGACGTTCGTGACGGCCTTTATCGCTAAGATTGACCTTAAAGCCGGGCGCGCTACCTATTGCTCTGCGGGACATCCTCCCACTATGGTCATCAGACCGTCGTCGAAGCCGCTTGGCGGCGGAGAAACCCGAGGGGGAGAAGTGGAGCTCCTTGGGTGCCAATCGGGCGTGATCGGTGCCTTTGAGAGCATGGTCTACGAGACGGGCGCCTTTACGTTCGCTCCTGGTGACATGCTATTTATGTATACCGACGGAACGATTGAAGCACGTGATCGCTCGGGTGCTTTCTTTGGCGAACAGCGCCTTCGCGACCTTCTGCTCTCTGTCTCGGGTGAGGGCGTATCGGGCATTTGCGGCAAGGTCTTGGGCGAGCTTGACCGATTTACCGATTCGGCGCTGGACGATGACATTGCATTGGTGTCCCTTGAGTTTTTACGGGGTCGTTCATAGACGACGCTGGGCGGGTTGAATCCGCACGGTTGGGGAAATGAATGCATCGAGTGGGCTTTTTTGGGGAACCATGGTCGTATGAATGAGTGGAATGACATAGCGGTTTTGACGCCACCGGGTGATGTCGACATCGCCTCGGTGCCCGTGCTGCGCCGACGGTTGGACAATTTGATCGACCGGGGCGTTCGTCGCGTTGTCATCAATTGCCAGGCCGTGGGCTTTATCGACTCGACGGGTTTGGCGTTTTTGCTTACACGTGCCAGAGAACTCATGAGGCGAGAGGGCCTGCTTTCGCTCGTTAACGCCTCCGATGAGGTCATCCGCTTTTTGGAGATTGCCCGACTTGTCGACATCCTCCATGTTGCGGGCTTCGCTCGGGAGTCGATTCCTGCCATTCCGGTGGGGGAATTGCCTCGCTGGAGCAAGAGTGTCGAGGTGCGCCAGGGTATCGAGAACCTTCCATACTATCGTCATCGTATTGCCGAGCTACTCGAACCGCTTCCCCTGAGGCGGGATGAGCGCTATGACGTCGCGTTGGCATCGGGCGAGGCGCTGGGCAACGCGTATGACCATGCGGGCGGTATCGGATGCATCCTGACGGTTCAGGCCTATGGCGATCGTGTCGTGATTGAGGTTGTCGACCGTGGGGCGGGCTATTCGATTGACGGGTCGAGTGAACCGGTTACGACTGAGGAGCGCGGGCGTGGGATCAAGCTCATGCGCATGTTAGTCGACAACGTGGAGGTTGCCCGTCGTACTGATGGTGCCGGTACGCGCGTTCGGATGGTAAAGCTGTTTAGCGGAACATTGGAATCGTGCGCCTAGTAAATCGTTTTGGCATGTATATCTGCCAAGAGCATGTGGCGAACAACTTTTTTGAAAAAAGTACTTGCGTCTTTTGGGCAACTCGCGTAAATTAATAACCCGCAAGCGGACATGGCTCAGTTGGTAGAGCACAACCTTGCCAAGGTTGGGGTCGCGGGTTCGAGCCCCGTTGTCCGCTCCAACTATCTTACGCGGTTCTAACGAACCGCGTTTTTTGTTGACGCTGCGCGGGCCCCGGGCACCCCATCTTGCCCCTCAATCGTCGGTCGCGTACATAAAGTACGCTTCCCTCCTCTTTCGCGGCAACCTGGGGCACCCGGAGCCCGCTCGCTGTCGTGGCCGGGGGAGTAAGTCTTCCGTTCTTTTCACTAATCGATCGATTTGTCCCAGGAGGCTCGAGCCCGAGAGGGGGCGAGCGTTTGGGGCGTGGCTGCGGCGTTGATTGCCGTGAATGTCAGCTTTGGGCGTATCATCGTGGGCATCTCACAAAACCTCTTTGCAAGGGAGACACACCCCATGGCTACAGAAAAGTCCTCCTCGCGCTCATGGATGTCCGATGCCGCGATCTATCAGATTTACCCGCGCTCGTTTAAGGACTCGACTGGTTCGGGTTTGGGCGATATCGCGGGCATTACCCAGCAGATGGACTATCTTGAGCGGCTGGGTATCGAGGCCATCTGGCTGAGCCCGTTTTACCCATCGCCTCTTGTCGATGGCGGCTATGACGTGGCGGACTACTGCGATGTCGACCAACGTCTCGGCTCGCTTGACGACTTCGATGACATGATCGCCGCGGCTCACGCGCGCGGCATCAAGGTCATCGTCGACATCGTGCCCAACCATTCGTCCAACCAGCACCCCTGGTTCAAAGCCGCTCTTGCCGCCGGCCCCGGATCGCCCGAGCGCGCCCGCTATATCTTCCGTGATGGTCGCGGCGAGCATGGCGAGCTGCCTCCCACCAATTGGAATGCCAACTTTGGCGGCCCCGCCTGGACGCGTGTTGCGGGCGGTCAGTGGTATCTGCACATGTTTACGCCCGAGCAGCCGGACTTTGACTGGTCATGCTCCGAGGTTCGCGCGTTCTTTTGCGACGTCCTGGCGTTTTGGAGCGATCGAGGCGTCGATGGCTTTCGCATTGATGTGGCGCACGGTCTCGCCAAGGATCTCGACCGCGATGATCTCGACCAGTGGCATCTCGCCGAGGGCGATGACATGGTTGACGACGGCACCCATCCGCTGTGGGATCGCAACGAGGTTCACGAGATCTATCGCGAGTGGCGCCGCGTGTTCGACCGCTATAATCCGCCGCGCAGCGCTGTTGCCGAGGCGTGGGTGCTGCCCGAGCGCCAGTATCTCTACGCGCGCCCCAGCGAGCTTGGCCAGACATTTAACTTTGAGTTCGCCAAGGCCACTTGGACCTATGATGACATGCACGCTGCAATCGAGGAGGGCTTGAAGGCGGCCATCGAATCCGATTCCGCCTCGACCTGGGTACTCTCCAACCACGACGTGCCGCGCGTGGCGACGCGCTATGCCCTGCCGCAAATCAAGGCGACGCGCTACCACCAGATTGCGCTTGACTGGCTCTTACGCGACGGGTCGTCTTATGACGAGGACCGTGAACTCGGCGAGCGCCGCGCGCGGGCGGCCCTTTTGCTTGAGCTGGCGCTTCCGGGCTCGGCATACGTGTATCAGGGTGAGGAGCTCGGCCTTTTTGAGGTGGCCGATATCCCGTGGGCCGCACTCGAAGATCCTACTGCGACCAATACGCACGGACCGAAGCGCGAGAAGGGGCGCGACGGCTGCCGTGTGCCCCTGCCGTGGGTGGCAGCGGACGATCCCACGCAGGGCGGATCGTTTGGGTTTTCACCGGCGGACGCCGATGCGGCGCCCCATCTGCCGCAGCCTGCATGGTTTTCCGATTACGCTGCCGATAGGGAAGAAGCGGACCCGACATCGATGCTTGCGCTCTATCGTGACGCCCTCTGGCTGCGGCGCAAGCTGCGCGGGTGCGCCAACGATCTTGCGTGGCTCGATCTTGACGGGCGCACCGGCCTTGCGGATGGTGCCGAGGGCGCTGAGGGCGGCGTCATCGCCTATCGCCGCGACAACGGCTGGGCGTGTGTGACGAACTTCGGTGCAGCACCCGTGGAGCTGCCGGCGGGCAAGGTCCTGCTCACCTCATCACCGCTTGCAGACGGCAGACTTGCGCAGGACAGCTCTGCCTGGATCATGCTCGCTGAGTTGCAGGGGGCCTCTTGCGGCGAGTTTGCGTTTGCCCGCGCTTTCCATGGTGGCTGATGTCTTCGCGAGGTTCGAGAGGGCGTCGCAAAACTTTTCAAAAAAAGTTCTTGCATAGGATGCGGGTATCACGTAAGATTAATCCTCGTAAGCGGACATGGCTCAGTTGGTAGAGCACAACCTTGCCAAGGTTGGGGTCGCGGG